>NZ_JBIMPP010000044.1:0-65435 GCF_043906805.1 Actinomadura sp. SCN-SB
TTGGGGTTGGGGGCTGGGGTGGGTGCGGATGTTTCTGGTGGTGCTGTTCGGGGGTGGGGTGGGGCTGGGTTCGGGGATTCGCTGGGGTCGTACGCTGTGGCTCGTGCAGTTGCAGCAGCTCGCTTACTTCGTGGCGGTCGCGGAGGTCCGGCATTTCACGCAGGCCGCCGAGATCTTGCATGTGGCGCAGCCGTCGCTGTCCAAGCAGATCAGGGCGCTGGAGGCGGAGCTGGGGGCGTCGCTGTTCAGCCGGGCTCGGGGGAACATCACGCTGACCCCGGCGGGTGAGACGCTGCTGCCGCTGGCCAAGAGGATCCTGGCCGATGTCGAGACCGCGCGGCTGGAGGTGCAGGAGCTGGCCGGGTTGAGGCGCGGGCGGGTGCGGCTCGGGGCGACGCCCTCGTTGTGCGCGGGGTTGCTGGGGGACGTGCTGCGGCGTTTTCACGACGCCTACCCGGGGATCCGGCTGATCGTCGAGGAGGGCGGGTCGCGGGATCTGGTCCGGGATCTCACGAGGGGGCTGCTCGACCTGGCGTTGGTGATCTTGCCGTTGCACGGGGATCCGCCGCTGGAGACCACGCCGGTGCTGCGCGAGAACCTGGTGGTGGCCTCGCCGGTCGAGCCCGGCAAGGTGCCGCGGCGTTCCTTTCTGCGGATCGAGGACCTGCGGAACCGGCCGCTGGTGATGTTCCGGTCCGGGTACGACCTGCGTGAGGCGACCATCGGGGCGTGCCGGGCCGCCGGGTTCGAGCCGCGGTTCGCGGTGGAGGGCGGCGAGATGGACGCCGTGCTGCGGTTCGTCGAGGCCGGGCTGGGGATCGCGGTCGTGCCGAGCATGGTGCTGGCGGGCCGTCCCGGGCTGCGCGGCACGCCGCTGGTCCTGCCGGACGAGCCCGCCGGGCTGCAGCGGACGATCGCGCTCGCGCATCGTAAGGACGTGGACCCGACGCACGCCTCCCGCGCGTTCTGCGAGACGCTGGAGGCGTACGTGGCCGAGGCCGCGCGCGGCGGCAGCCTCCCGGCGGGCGTGGAGGCGGTGTCCTGACTACTTCTTCGCGCCTCCGGCCGTCGCCTTCAGGTAGTCGTGGTTGAGGCGGCCGATGACGTCCAGGGGGATGCCCTTGGGGCACGCCACGGTGCATTCGCCGGTGTTGGTGCAGCCGCCGAAGCCCTCCGCGTCGTGGGTGTCGAGCATGTCGACGACGCGGTCCCAGCGTTCCGGCTGGCCCTGGGGCAGCAGGCCCAGGTGGGTGATCTTCGCGCCGAGGAACAGGGCGGCCGAGCCGTTGGGGCAGGCCGCGACGCAGGCGCCGCAGCCGATGCACTCGGCCGCCTCGAACGCCTTGTCGGCGTCCGGCTTGGGGACGGGCGTGGAGTGCGCCTCGGGGGCGGTGCCGGTCGGGGCGGTGATGTAGCCGCCGGACTTGATGATCCGGTCGAACGCCGAGCGGTCCACGACCAGGTCCTTGACGACCGGGAACGCCTTGGCGCGCCAGGGCTCGATGTCGATGGTCTCGCCGTCGGAGAACTTGCGCATGTACAGCTGGCAGGTGGTGGTGTTGCGCTCGGGCCCGTGCGGGGTCCCGTTGATCACCAGGGAGCACATGCCGCAGATGCCTTCGCGGCAGTCGTGGTCGAACGCGATCGGCTCCTCGCCCTCGGCGATGAGCCTCTCGTTGAGGACGTCCAGCATCTCCAGGAACGACGCGTCGGGGGAGATGCCGTCGAGCTCGTAGTCGACCATCCCGCCCTTGTCGTCGGGGCCGCTCTGACGCCAGATCCGAAGTGTCAGGTGCATTACTTGTACGACCTCTGGCTTGGCTTGACGTATTCGAATTCGAGGGGCTCCTTGTGCAGGACGGGCCGCTCCCCGGCCCCGGCCCACTCCCAGGCGGCGACGTAGGAGAAGGCGTCGTCGTCGCGCTTGGCCTCGCCGTCCTCGTCCTGGCTCTCGGCGCGGAAGTGGCCGCCGCAGGATTCGGCGCGGTGCAGGGCGTCGATCACCATCAGCTCGGCCAGCTCCAGGAAGTCGGCGACCCGGCCGGCCTTCTCCAGCTGCTGGTTGAGCTCGTCGCCCTTGCCGGTGACCTTGACGCGCGTCCAGAACTCCTCGCGCAGCGCGGGGATCAGCGTCAGCGCCTTGCGCAGGCCCTCCTCGGTGCGTTCCATGCCGCAGTACTCCCACATGATGTGACCGAGCTCACGGTGGAAGGAGTCCACGGAACGGTCGCCGTCGATCGACAGGAGCCGGTCGATCTGGGCGCGGACGCGCCGCTCGGCGGCGGTGATCGCGGTGTCGCTGACCGGGCCGAGGTCGCCGTTGCGCGCGAGGTAGTCGCCGAGGCCGGTGGGCAGGACGAAGTAGCCGTCGGCCAGGCCCTGCATCAGCGCGGAGGCGCCGAGCCTGTTGGCGCCGTGGTCGGAGAAGTTGGCCTCCCCGATGACGAACAGGCCGGGGATGTTGGACTGTAGGTCGTAGTCCACCCACAGCCCGCCCATCGTGTAGTGGACGGCGGGGTAGATGCGCATCGGCGTCTCGTACGGGTTCTCGCCCGTGATGCGCTCGTACATCTCGAAGAGGTTGCCGTACTTGGCCTCGACGGCGGCCCGGCCCAGCCGCTTGATCGCGTCGGCGAAGTCCAGGTAGACGCCCAGGCCGCCGGGTCCGACGCCGCGTCCCTCGTCACAGACGTTCTTGGCGGCGCGGGAGGCGATGTCGCGGGGCACCAGGTTCCCGAAGGACGGGTAGATGCGCTCCAGGTAGTAGTCGCGCTCGTCCTCGGGGATGTCGGACGGCCTGCGCGTGTCGCCCGCCTTCTTGGGCACCCACACCCGGCCGTCGTTGCGCAGCGACTCCGACATCAGCGTGAGCTTGGACTGGTGGTCGCCGCTCACCGGGATGCAGGTCGGGTGGATCTGGGTGTAGCAGGGGTTGGCGAAGTACGCGCCGTGCCGGTGCGCGCGCCAGGACGCGGTGACGTTCGAGCCCATCGCGTTGGTGGACAGGAAGTACACGTTGCCGTAGCCGCCGGACGCCAGCACCACCGCGTCGGCGGTGTAGTGCTTGATCTCCCCGTTGACCAGGTTCCGGACGACGACGCCGCGGGCGCGCCCGTCCTGCATGATCAGGTCGAGCATCTCGTGCCGCGGGTACAGCTCCACGTTGCCCGCGTCCACCTGCCGCATCAGCGCCTGGTACGCGCCCAGCAGCAGTTGCTGGCCGGTCTGGCCGCGGGCGTAGAAGGTGCGGGACACCTGGGTGCCGCCGAACGACCGGTTGTCCAGCAGGCCGCCGTACTCCCGGGCGAACGGGACGCCCTGCGCCACGCACTGGTCGATGATCTGCGTGGAGATCTCGGCGAGCCGGTGCACGTTGGACTCGCGGGCGCGGAAGTCGCCGCCCTTGACCGTGTCGTAGAAGAGGCGGTGCACGCTGTCGCCGTCGTTGCGGTAGTTCTTGGCGGCGTTGATGCCGCCCTGCGCGGCGATGGAGTGCGCGCGGCGCGGGCTGTCCTGGAAGCAGAACTGGATGACGTGGTACCCGGCCTCGCCGAGCGTGGCGCCCGCCGAACCGCCCGCCAGCCCGGTGCCGATGATGATGACGGTCTTCTTGCGCCTGTTGGCGGGGTTGACCAGCTTGGCCTCGAACCTGCGGGTGGTCCAGCGGTCCTCGATGGGACCGGGCGGTGCCTTGGTGTCGGCGATCGGCTCGCCGACGGTGTAGAAGCCGTTCACATCGGTCATGGTCAGCTCACCCATCCGAACGTGATGGAGATCGGGACGGAGACGAAGCCGAGCGTCACCGCCCCGGCGACGGTCGCGGAGAGGCGTCGCAGCGCGCGCTCGGCGCGGGCGGTGCGCAGGCCCAGCGTCTGGAACGCGCTCCAGATGCCGTGGTGCAGGTGCAGGCCGACCAGCACGACCGCGAGGACGTACCAGACGGTGATGTACCAGCGGGACGGGTCGAAGTCGGCGACCATCCGCTCGTAGGGGGTGGCGCCGGAGTCCTTGGGGTTCACCACGAAGAAGGTGAGGTCCAGGAGGTGCCAGACGATGTAGACGGCGATGATGACGCCGCCGTACCGCATGGTGCGGGCGGCGTAGCCCTGCGCGTGGGACTTCTTCTTCGACCGGTACCTCACGGGCCGCGCCGCGGAGGCGCGGCGGGCGAGCGACACCGCGGACCACATGTGCAGGACGACCGCGACGACCAGCGTGATCTCGATCAGCGTCAGGATGGTGCGGTACGGCACCGCGGGCTCGCCGAGCGTCCGCAGCCAGTGCGCGTAGTGGTTGAAGCTCTCCGCACCGTAGAAGATCTTGAGGTTCCCGATCATGTGGAGGACCAGGAACGCCACCATGACGCCGCCGCTGACCGCCATGACCGCCTTCTTGCCGACGGTGGAGCGGTAGATCGCTGGTATCGCTAGAGCCACGCCCGCACGGTACGACCGGACCCGGTAAGAGATCCAAGTCATCGGAGCACTGGTTTCCATAGCCTCAGGCTATGGTGCCGGTGATTCCGGCATTTCCGGCGTCCGTCGTGTTTACCGAGGTGAGAGAGCTCACACCTCGGGATCGGCGGCGCTGTCGCGGGACAGCAGCAGCACGGCCAGGTCGTCGGTCAGCGCGTCGCCGTTCAGGTCCTCCACCTTGTGGACGAGCGCGTCGATCAGCCCGCGCCCCGACCGGCCACGGCGCCGGGCCCAGCGCGCCAGCTCCACCAGCCCCTCGGTGCCCAGCCGCTCGGGGCCGGGGCCGACCCGTCCCTCGATCAGCCCGTCGGTGTAGAGCATCAGGCTCCATGACTCGCCCAGCTCGACCTCCGTGGTCGGCCACTCCGCCCCCGGCACCAGGCCGAGCGCGGGGCCGTGCGCGTACTCGGGCAGCGCCACGACCTCGCTTTCCTCGCCGTCCTCGCGGAACAGCAGCGGCGCGGGATGGCCGGCCAGGTGCAGCCGCGCGGTACGCAGCGATGGCGCGATCGTCACCATGCACAGCGTGGTGAAGATCTCCTCGCTGCGCCGCTCGTGCCCCAGCACCGTGTCCAGGGTGCCGAGCAGTTGCTCCCCTGTGTGGCCCGCCAGCACCAGCGTCCGCCATGCCATGCGCAACTGGACGCCCAGCGCGGCCTCGTCGGGACCGTGCCCGCACACGTCACCGATCATCAGGTGCACGGCGCCGTTCGCGCTCTGCACCGTGTCGTAGAAGTCGCCGCCGAGCAGCGCCCGCCGCCGTCCCGGGCGGTACCGGGTGTGGTGCCGCAGGCCGGGGTCGTCGATCAGCGGGACGGGCAGCAGCCCGCGTTCGAGCCGCGCGTTCTCGCGTCCCAGGATCCGCGCCTCCACCAGGCGGCGCTCGGTCTCCTCGGCCCGCTTGCGCTCGATCGAGTACCGGATCGCGCGGGCCAGCAGCGGCCCGTCCACCTCCTGCTTGACCAGATAGTCGGCGGCTCCGGCCGCGACGGCGCGGACACCGAGATGGGCGTCGTGGTAGCCGGTCAGCACCACCACCGCGGCCCGATCGGCGATCGCCAGCGTCTCCCGCAGCTGCTCCAGCGGGTCGTGGTCGTCGGGCACCGACAGGTCGATGATGACGCACTGGGTGCGCCGGGTCAGGGTGCGCCTGGCCGCCTCCAGGTCGTCGGCCAGCACGAGCTGGAACTCCAGCCCGCTCTCCGCCAGCATCCGCTCGACCAGCAGGACGTCCTCCGGGTCGTCGTCGATGAGCAGCACCTCGATCGCGTCCTCCGTCCCCTGGGCGGCCTTGGGCGCGCGAGGGCCGCGGCTGGGCGACGGCTGGCTGTGCGAGTGGCTGATGGTGCTCACAAGGCTTCCGGAGTGTCGATGACGGCGGCACAGGCAACGGCGGGCATTCCCAGGGCCGCGAACGTCCGCGAAGGCCCTGAGACCGGACCGCGCCGGGGTGGCGGCGAGGTCGCAGCCGCCGCTGGTCCCGGCTCATGGAGCGGAGGAACATCGCTCCGGTGCTTGCTCGACTCTACAGTATGGAGGCCGTCCGCCCCGACCCATGATCGCCGGGATTTCGCGACGGCCCACTCGCCGCACGACCGGAAAATCAGTCGAGTCCGGTGCGTCCGGCTGCCTCATCTTCGGGCGTGAAGCCGCTGCCGGTGGAAGATCCTGGCGCGCCCGACCACGGGTCGCCGGCGCGCTACCTACTGTGGCTCGCGCGCCCAGGCGGTGTCCCTGGCGGCGGGCGCCGCGTGGGCATCTCCGATGTCTCCCATATCGGGGACGCCATGGACATCGTGTCGCGCGGCACGGGCGCCGTCGTCGCCATCGTGACGGTGGCCGGGATCATGCTGGCCGAGTCCCCGCCGCTGGGCCTGGTCGTCCTGATCGGGGTGCCGTTGATCCTGGCGGCCGCGGCGCCGCTGCTGCGCCCGTACCGCGAACGCGAGGAGCGGCATCGCGAGCTGGTCGGCGAGCTGACCGCGCACGCCCGCTTCACCGCGATCGCCGCGGCCGAGCCCCGCGACGCGCAGGCGATCGCCGACCGCCTGGCCCGCTACGCCGAAGGGGACGTGACGTACGGCGGGACGCCGCTCGCCGCTCTCGCCGACGTCCGCGAGCGGATCCTGCTCGCCGTCAACGAGGACCGCCTGTTCTCCGGGCGCCTCGCCGAGAGCCTCACCACCCCCGGGACGGCCGGCGGCGCGCTGGAACGGGCGATCGAGGCGGCGAACGCCAAGGACATCGTCGCCGCGACCGGCATGGACGCCCCCGTGGCCGAGGCGGGACGCGAGTTCTCCGGCGGCCAGCAGCAGCGCCTCCGCCTGGTCCGCGCGCTGGCCGCCGATCCCGAGGTGCTGATCCTGGTCGAGCCCACCAGCGCGGTCGACGCGCACACCGAGGCGCGGATCGCGGACCGGCTCGGCGCCCACCGCGCGGGCCGCACCACCGTGGTGTGCACGACCAGCCCGCTGATGCTCGACCGCGCCGACCATGTGGCCTACGTCGAGGACGGGACGGTCGTGGCCGAGGGCACCCACCAGGACCTCCTGGCCCTCGACCCGCGCTACGCCGCCACCGTGACCCGCGGCGAGGCCAACGGCGGGCCCGGCGACGCGGTCGGCGTCGTGGGCGGTGTGCAGGCGGTGCGCGATGGCGACGACCGTCCGCCCGTCGAGGACGGCGGCGAGCGAGCGTTCGAGCCTGCGCGCGGCGCGCGGGTCGAGGAGCGAGGTCGCCTCGTCCAGGATCAGGGTGTGCGGGTCGGCCCGTGGTGGAGGACGGCCGCATCACCGAACTCGGCACCCACGACGAGCTGATCGCCCAGAGCGGCTCCTACGCCGCCCTCTGGTCCTCCTGGCAGCGTTGACCCGCGAGCTCAGCCGAGGTGGGTCTTGAGGAAGTCCACCTGGAGCATCAGCAGGTTCTCGGCGACGACCTCCTGCGAGGCCATGTGCGTCACGCCCGACAGGGGCAGCACGGTGTGGGGCCGTCCCGCCGCCAGCAGGGCCGAGGAGAGCCGCAGGGTGTGCGCGGCCACCACGTTGTCGTCGGCGAGGCCGTGGATCAGCATCAGCGGGCGGCTCAGCTTGCCCGCCAGCTCGATGAGGGAGTTGGCGGCGTAGTTCTCCGGCTCCTCCTCGGGGTGGCCCAGGTAGCGCTCGGTGTAGTGGGTGTCGTACAGCCGCCAGTCGGTCACCGGCGCGCCGGACACCGCCGCGTGGAACACGTCCGGGCGGGCCAGCACCGCCAGCGCCGCCAGCCAGCCGCCGAACGACCAGCCGCGGATCCCGACCCGTTCGAGGTCGAGCGCGTCCGGGCGCCGGCGGGCCGCCTCCTCCAGCGCGGTGACCTGGTCCTCCAGGACCGGCTGCGTGAAGTCGCCCCGGACGGCCCGCTCCCAGGCGGGGCCGCGGGAGGGCGTGCCCCGGCCGTCCGCGATGACCACGGCGAAGCCCTGGTCGGCGAACCACTGCGCCTCGCTGTACGCGCGGCGCACCGCCAGGACGCGCTGGGCGTGCGGACCGCCGTACGGGTCCATCAGCACCGGCAGCCGCCCGTGGCCGGGCTCCCAGCCCGTGGGCAGCAGCAGGGCCGTGCGGATCTCCCGTTCCCCGGCGCGCAGCAGCTCCACCTTGGGCGTGATCTCCGGGGTCTGCGCCAGGGACGCGATCTCCCGCACGCCGGAGGGCGTCCTGACCTCGACCTTCACCCCGGCGCTGTCGAACGGCGAGCCGGTCACCACGGTGATCTCACCGGCCCGGGCGCCGCCGAACATGCCCGGGCCCTCGGTCAGCCGGGTCACCCGCCCGTCCTCGTAGGACCACAGGTGCAGCTCGGTGGGCTCCTCGGTGCCGGTGAACAGGATCCTGGCGTCCTCCACGCCCAGCACCGAGCGCACTTGCAGGCCGGGCGGCGTGACCGGGGCGCCGTCGATGGTGATCCGCCGGGTGTCGGCCTCCGCGTCGTCCACGACCCAGACCAGGCCGCCGTCGCCGGTGCGCGCCGGGACGCCGGGGACGATCTCCGTCCACACCGGGTCGTGCGCGGTGTGCAGCAGCGTCGTCTCGCCGTTGGACGGGTCCACCCGCAGTACCCGCTGGGCACGCTGGTCGCGCGACTGGACGACGACCAGCAGCCCGTGCCGGTCCCAGACGACGGCGACGACGTAGGGGAACTCGCCCCGGTCCCAGGCGACCCCGACCCGCCCGCCGCCGTCCGCCTTCGCCACGGCGAGCGACACGATCGCGTTCGGCGTGCCGGCCGCCGGGTAGGCCACCTCGTTCGCGCCGCGGTCGGGGTTGGCGGGATCGGCGATGGTCCAGCGGATCACCGGGGTCTCGTCCACCCGGGCCACCACCAGCGAGGTGCCGTCCGGCGACCACCAGTGGCCGCGCATCCGGCCCATCTCCTCGGCGGCGACGAACTCGGCGAGCCCGTAGGACACCTGGTCGCTCTCCGGCTGCACCAGCGTGATGCCCGGGTCGTCGGCGCTGTCGGCGTCCACGACATGGACGGTGCGGCCGGAGACGTAGGACACCTTGCGTCCGGCGGGGTCGAGCCTGGGGTCGAACACCGGCGTCCGCGCGGGCAGCGCGCGAACCGTCCCCGCGCGCAGATCGGCCAGGAAGAGCTGCCCGGCGAGGGTGAACACCGCCTTGCTCACGTCCCGGTCCACGGCGTACCCGACGATGCCGCCCGCCGACTCCCGCGCGCGCTCGCGCCGGGCGCGTTCCTCCGGAGGCAGATTCTCCTCACCGGGAACGTTCAGGGCGGCCGGGTCCGCTATCAGGCGTTCCTCGCCGGTCGCGGTGTCGAGCGTCCACAGGCAGGTGACCGGGTCGTCGCCGGCCTTGGTCCGCAGGAAGGCCACGTAGGACCCGTCCGCGGCGATCTGGAAGGCGCGCGGGACGCCGAGGGTGAACCGCCGGGTGCGGGCGCTCTGCCGTGGATAGCCGATGCTCATGAGGTACGAGTCTGCCAGTACGCCACCCCGGTCCGTGCGACGGGCTGTAGGGTGCCCGATCGAGAAGCGACCGGAGATCGCGGCGGCCTCGCGTAAGCTCGGTACCTCCCCATCATGGTTCGGCATCGACCATGGGTTCACCGAGTCGGCACGGTCGGCGGCACGAAGGAGAGTTGTCCATGCCGGAGCTCCAGCCGGGAGACCCCCGGCGGCTGGGTTCGTACGAACTGCTCGAACGGCTTGGCGAGGGCGGGCAGGGCGTGGTCTACCTGGGTGTGGACGCCTCCGGCAACCAGGCCGCGATCAAGCTGCTGCGGGCCGACCTGGCCATGGACGCCGACGCCCGCAACCGCTTCGTCCGCGAGGCGCAGGCGGCCAAGCAGGTCGCCAGGTTCTGCACCGCGCAGGTGCTGGAGGCCGACGTCGCGGGCGACCAGCCGTACATCGCCAGCGAGTACGTGCCGGGCCCCTCGCTGCACAGGTTCGTCACCGAGCAGGGTCCGATCTCCGGGGCGGCGCTGGAGCGGCTGGGCATCGGCACCCTGACCGCGCTGACGGCCATCCACCAGGCCGGCATCGTGCACCGCGACTTCAAGCCGCACAACGTGATCATGGCCCAGGACGGGCCGCGCGTGATCGACTTCGGCATCGCGCGGGCGCTGGACGCGGGCCAGACCGCCGCCACCAAGGCGATCGGCACCCCCTCGTACATGGCGCCCGAGCAGGTCGCCGGGGCCACCCTCACCGAGGCCGTGGACGTGTGGGCGTGGGCGACCACGATGGTGTTCGCCGCGACCGGGCGGCCGCCGTTCGGCGACGACACCGTGGTCGCGGTGATCAACCGGGTGATGCACGAGCCGCCGATGCTGGAGGGCCTGCCGCCCGACCTGCACAGGCTGATCGCGTCCTGCCTGGTCAAGGAGCCCGAGCGGCGGCCCACCGCGCAGCGGCTGATGATGACGCTGATCGGCGCGGGCCCGGCCGCCCAGACCCGGATGGACGACCCGGCCCAGGCCACCACGGTGCTGGCGGAGGGCGCGAACCGCGCCGCCGGCGCGCCGAACGCCACCCTTCCCGTCGGCGACCGCACCCGCGCGATGCTGCCGCCGGTCGGGGCGCCGGCGCCGGCCGGGTACGGGCCGAGACGCGGCCCCTACCCGCCGCCGCAGCGCGGCCCCTACCGGGGTGACTGGGAGCCCGAGCAGAAGTCGCGCTGGCCGGTCGTGGCGGGGATCGGCGCGATCCTCGCCCTGGCCCTGGTGGTCGGCCTGCTGCTGGCCAACAGCGGTGACGACGACCCGTCCGCCGATCCCTCGCCGACCGTGTCGGCGTCGGTCTCCGACTCGCCGTCCGACGAGGAGACCACCGAGGAGGAGCCCACGACGGAGCCCACCCGCACCCGCACCAGGACCCGTCCGCCGGACACGCCGACCACGCAGCCGACGATCGAGGAGCCGACCACGCCGCCCACGACCCCGACCACGCCCCCGGAGACCACGCCCACCGGCGGCGGCGACGGCGGCGGTGGAGGCGGCAACCCCGGCCCCGGTGGCCCCGGCGACCCTGGGGACAACTGAGCCCGGCCGGGCGTGGAGCGCCCGGCCCGGTTTTCCTTGCGCGCCCTTGTCCTGAGTAGGCTCGTGTCCTATGAAGGAGCCGCGGATCCTGTTCGTCCACGCCCATCCGGACGACGAGTCCATCGGAACCGGGGCCACGATGGCCAAGTACGCGGCCGAGGGCGCCCATGTCTGCCTCGTCACCTGCACGCTGGGCGAGGAGGGCGAGGTCATCCCCGAGGAGCTGCGCCACCTGGCCTCCGACAAGGAGGACCGGCTGGGCGAGTACCGCATCGGCGAGCTGGCCGAGGCGTGCGCCGCGCTGGGCGTCACCGACCACCGCTACCTGGGCGGCCCCGGCCGGTGGCGGGACTCGGGGATGATGGGCGCCCCCAGCAACGACGACCCCCGCTGCTTCTGGCGGGCCGACGTGGACGAGGCCGCCGCCGAACTGGTCAAGGTCATCCGGGAGGTGCGCCCGCAGGTCATCGTCACCTACGACGAGCGCGGCAACTACGGCCATCCCGACCACATCCAGGCCCACCGGGTCACCTGGCGGGCGTTCGAGCTGGCCGCCGACCCGTCCCACGAGGATGGCGGCGAGCCGTGGCGGGCCGCCAAGTTCTACGCCTACGCCACGCCGCGCACCGTCCTGGCACGGGCCATCGCGGTGATGCGGGAGGCGCGGCTGCCGTTCGGGCGGGTGGCGAGCCTGGACGAGCTCGGCTCCGGAGTCCCGGACGGGAAGGTCACCACCGTGGTGGACGCCCGCAACCACCTCCCCGCCAAGATCGCCGCGCTGCGCGCCCACGCCACCCAGATCACGGTGGCGCCCGACGAGGTGGGCCCGTTCTTCGCGCTGTCCAACAACCTGGGCCAGCAGGCGTTCGGCACCGAGTACTACATCCTGCTCGCCGGTGAGCGAGGCCCGGCCCCCGCGGGCGGACGGGAGACCGACCTGTTCGCCGAGCCGCCCGGCGCGTCCGGGCCGACGGACTGATCGCTACGCTGGCGGGCGTGAACATGGACCAGCCCGTGCCCGCTCACGCGTCGGGCGACCCCGAGGACGGCGCCGCCGCCGGGCAGGCGCTCTCCGCGCCGTCCGGTGCCTCGGCGGCGTTCCCGTACGCGGGGGACGTCGGTGGGACCGACCCTGCCAGGGACGCGTTCGTCACGGGCGCGGCCTACATGGCGCTGGGGCTGCTGGGCGGGATCCTCGGGCTGATCGGGTCGTTCGCGCAGGGCTGGTGGGCCGGTTCGGTGCCGGCCGGGGCGATCGTGCTGATCGCGGTGAACTTCGTGGTGCCGCGGCTGGCGGGCTGGGCCATGGGCACCCGCCTGGCCGCCGCGCTGCCGGTCTTCATCTGGGCGGACGTGGCGTTCATCCTTTCGGTGGAGCGAGGCGAGGGCGACCTGATCGTCCCCGGGACGGCGACCGGCTACCTGTTCATCATCGGTGGCCTGGTGTCCGGTGTGGCCGCGGTGGCGCTGGTGCCCTCCACCCGCGCACCGGGGAGCTGGCTCACCCGCGGCGCCTCCGTCCCCCGGAAGTAGTCCCGGGGGACGGAGGCGGGCGGTCATCGGCGGATCGGCTTGTCGTCCTCGTCGACCGGTGCGTCCTTGACGGCGCCGTGCCCGTCGTGCCCGTCGTGCCCGTCGGCCGGGACGGACGGCCGGACGCGGTAGCGGCGCACTCCCACGCAAGCCGCGGCGCCCAGCAGGCTGACCGCGACCGGCACCACCATCGTCGGCTTGAGCGCGTCGACGAACCCGTGCGCGAACACCTGCCCCGCGAGTTCCTGGGCGCGGTGCGCGACGTCGGCGGGCACGCCCGGGGGCAGCCGCGGGCCCTCGGCCTGGCCCGCGTGGACCTCCAGGCCGCCCTTGGCCGCGCCCGCGAAGCCGTCCACGAACCCGGAGCGCAGGTCCGGCGGCAGCGCGGAGGCCCGTGTCACGGCCTCGTCGTGCAGCGCGACCGCGAGCCGGTTCTGCAGGACGGCGCCGACGACCGCGCTGCCGAGGACCGAGCCGACCTGGCGGACGGTGTTGTTCACTCCGGACGCCGCGCCGGCCAGCCGGGGCGGGACGTACCGCATCGCCTCGGTGGCCATCGGCGCGAACACCCCGCCGATCCCGACCCCCATCAGCACGACCGGCCCCATGAAGGCGGTCCAGGACGAGTCCACCTTGGCGCTGAGGGCCAGCCAGAGCATGCCGAGCGCGTACAGCACCAGCCCGAACATCAGGATGAACCGGCCGCCGATCCGGTCGGAGAGGCGTCCGGCCATCGGGGCCAGCACCATCGACACCACCGAGGACGGCGCCAGGATCAGCCCGGCCTCCAGCGCGCTGTGTCCCAGCACCGACTGCAGGTAGATGGTGAGCGGCAGGAACAGCCCGACCATGCCGATCGAGACGGCGGCGCCGACCAGGCTGAGGATCGCGAAGTTACGGTCGCGGAACAGCGCGAACGGGACCAGCGGCTCGGCCGACTGGCGGGACCGCTGGTGCAGCAGGAAGGCCGCCAGCAGCACGGCGGCGGCGCCGAACAGGACCTTGATCCCGGTGCCCCAGTCGTGCTTCTGGCCCTCGGTGAGCGCGAAGGTCAGGCAGAACAGCGAGGCGGAGGCCAGCAGCACACCGGTGACGTCGAAACGGTGTCGGACGGTACGGGTGTGCGCGGGCAGCACCGCCACGGCCATGACCAGCACCAGCACGCCGATCGGCAGGTTGACGATGAAGATCCACCGCCAGTCCAGGCTGGTCACCAGCAGCCCGCCCAGGGTGGGCCCGGCGATCGTGGACAGCCCGGCGACCGCGCCCCAGATCCCGAGGGCCGCCCCGCGCCGGTCGGCGGGGAAGGTGTCGATGATGATCGACATGGTCTGCGGCATCAGCAGCGCCGCGCCCAGCCCCTGCATCGCCCTGGCGGCGATCAGCTGCGTCGGGTCCTGGGCGATCCCGCAGGCCAGGCTGGCCAGGGTGAACAGCGCCACGCCCGCGATGAACAGGTTGCGCCGGCCCGCCAGGTCGCCCAGCCTGCCGCCGGTGATCAGCAGCACGGCCAGCACCAGCACGTAGGCGTTCACGACCCACAGCGCCTGGTCGAGCGAGGCGCCGAGGCCCTCCATGATGCCCGGTATCGCGATGTTCACGATGGTGAGGTCGAGCAGGGTCATGAAGAACCCGAGGGAGAGCGTGAGCAGAATCGCCCACGGATTGCCACGCCATCGCGTCATGAAGCTTCCTTGTCGTTGAAGGTGAGGCGTCCCGACTCCAGGTCCTCCACCAGCTCCCGCACCAGGTCGAGCTCGGCCCTCTTCCGCGTGATGAACAGCTCATGGTCGATCAGCTTGTAGCGTTCGAGGCCGCGCTTGCGCAGTGCCTCGTACACCGCCTCTTCCGCGGCGAGGGACGCCTCCAGCGTCATCTCGCGGCGCCGCAGCTGGCGGGCCGCCTCGTCCTCGGGCAGCAGGTCGATGAACGCCAGCGCGGTTCCGAGCAGGGGGAACTCCTCGGCGGGTTCGGCCAGCAGCTCGGCCATGCGCTGCTGGGCGACCTCGCGCCCCTGGTCGGTGATGGCGTACACGGTGCGCTCGGGCCGCTTGCCGGAGCGGGCGGTCTCCACCGGCTCGATCAGGCAGCCCTGGGCCAGCCGTTCCACCGAGTGGTACAGCGAGCCATGCGTGATCTTCACGGACCGGTCGTAGGCGTGCTGCCGGATCCGCTGCTGCATCTCGTACGGGTGCATGGGGCCGTCGCTCAGCATGCGGAGCACGGTGAGGGCGACGGGGGTCAGTGGTCGGGACATAGTGCATCCAATCGGATTAGTCCACTTAGACTAATCCGATTGGACCGCAGAGGCCAACCCCGGGCCCGAACCTCGGACCCGGGGCGCGGATCGGCCCGCTCAGCCCTTGAGCGCGATCTCCAGGCGGTCCAGGGCCCAGTCCAGATCGGCCTTGTCGATCACCAGCGGCGGGGCCAGCCGGATCGTGGTGTCCTGGGTCTCCTTGGCCAGGACGCCCAGCTCCATCAGCCGTTCGCTCACCGGCCGCGCCTTCTGGTGCAGCTCGACCCCGGCCCACAGCCCGCGCCCGCGCACCTGCCTGACCAGGTCGGACGGCAGGTCGCCGAGCCGCCGGTGCAGGTGCTCGCCCAGCGTGCGGGAGCGCTCCTGGAACTCACCGGTGCGCAGCATCGCCACGACCTCGCGTCCGATCGCGCAGGCCAGCGGGTTGCCACCGAACGTGGAGCCGTGCTGGCCCGGCTTGAACACCCCGAGGATCTCACGGTCGGCGACCACCGCCGACACCGGCATGATGCCGCCGCCCAGCGCCTTGCCGAGGATGTACACGTCGGGGACGACGCCCTCGTGCTCCACCGCGAAGGTGGTGCCGGTACGTCCCAGGCCCGACTGGATCTCGTCGGCCAGCATCAGCACGCCGCGTTCCGCGCACAGCTCCCGCACCGCGGTCAGGAACCCGCTGGGCGGCACGTTCACCCCGGCCTCGCCCTGGATCGGCTCGATCAGCACCCCGACCGTGTCGTCGTCCATCGCGTCCCGCAGGGCCTGGACGTCGCCGTACGGGACGGTGCGGAACCCGGGCGTGTACGGGCCGTAGGAGTCCTTGGCGTCCGGGTCGGTGGAGAAGCTGACGATCGTGGTGGTGCGGCCGTGGAAGTTGCCCTCGAAGGTGATGATGTTCGCGCGCCCGGCCGGGACGCCCTTCACCTCGTAGCCCCACTTGCGGGCGGTCTTGAGCGCCGTCTCGACGGCCTCGGCGCCGCTGTTCATCGGCAGCACCATGTCCTTGCCGCACAGCGCCGCCAGCTCGGCGGTGAACGGCCCGAACTGGTCGTGGTCGAAGGCCCGGCTGACGAGCGTGACCCGGTCGAGCTGGCGGCGCGCCGCCTCCAGCAGCCGCGGGTTGTGGTGGCCGAAGTTGACCGCGGAATAGGCGGCCAGCATGTCCAGGTAGCGCCTGCCCTCGACATCGGTCACCCAGGCGCCCTCGGCCTCGGCGATCACGATCGGGAGCGGGTGGTAGTTGTGCGCGCTGTGCCGCTCGGACATGGCCCTCAGCCGGTCGGTCGGGCTCACGGTGCTCCTCCCCCTTGATCATGAACTGGGCGGTCGCCGGGCCGGAGCGGTCCCGGGTTCCGTAAAACAGCGTATGTTCGGAAGTGAGGGGGTCACGAGTAGGCGATGGTGACTGGGAGGGGACGATTCATTGCGTCTTGACGATCTGGACCGGCGAATCGTTGCGCAGCTCCTCGAACATGGCCGCGCGTCGTACGCGCAGGTCGGGGAGCGGGTGGGGCTGTCGGCCCCGGCGGTGAAGCGGCGTGTGGACCGGCTGCGCGCCGACGGCGTGATCACCGGCTTCGCGGCGGTGGTCGACCCGGCCGCGCTGGGCTGGACGACCGAGGCGTTCATCGAGATCTTCTGCACCGGGGCGACGTCCCCCGAGGAGATCTACTCCAGCATCCGCAAGCATCCCGAGGTGGTCGCCGCGTACACCGTCAGTGGCGACGCCAGCGCCCTGGTGCACGTGCGGGTCCGCGACATCCAGCATCTGGAGCAGGCGCTGGAGCGGTTGCGGAGGGAGGACAACATCACCGCGACCAAGACCGCGATCGTGCTGTCCCGGCTGATCGGCCGTCCCATCGACACCCCCGCGGACGGGCCCTCCGCCACGCCCGGCGCCGTCGGGGCCTAGAGCAGGAACACCAGCAGCAGGATCAGGACGAGAAGGCCGAACGCTCCCGCGCCGATGCCGAGCGCGATGGCCAGGTCGTGCCGGTAGCTGTCCATGACCGGCGGCACGTGCCCCGCCATCACGCCGGGAACGGTCGCCGGCGTCTCCAGCGGCAGGGCGAAGTTGGGCCGCGGGGCCTGCTCGCGCGCCGCCTGCGCCGGCGCGTCCATGGCGGTCACCGCCGCTCCGCCTCCCGAAGGCGCGGCGCCCGCCGGTGAGGGGTCGAGCGGCGGCTCGAAGGAGGGCCTCGGCGTGGGCAGCGGAGCGGCGTGGGGGCGGGGCGGGTCGCCCTGGTAGGCGGGCAGCAGCGCGGCGACGCCGGGCGGGAGCCAGCCGGGGCCGGGCCGGTCCCCTTCCAGGTCGGCGGCGAGCGCGCGGAGCTCGGGACGCTCGGACGGGTCGGCCGCCAGGCAGCGCGCGATCGGCTCGCGCAGTTCCTCGGGGCAGCCGCCGAGGCCGGGCGGCTCCTCGCCGGACGGGGTCTGGCCGGTGGCGGCGAACAGCGCCAGCAGGCCGAGGTCGAGCACGTCCTGCGCCGGGCCCGCCTCGTCCACGGCCGAGCCGTGGTCGGTCACGCGCGGCCCGTCCTCGGCCAGCAGCACGTTGGACGGCCCCAAGCGGCCATGTACGAGGTCGGCGTCGTGGATGGCCTGCAACGCCTCGGCGACCGCGCCGAGCAGGGCCCGGACGGCCGGGACGGGCAGCGGGCCGGCCTCCTCCACGGCGCGCGCCAGGCTCGGGCCGGGCACGTACTCGGTGGCCAGCCAGGGGGACGTGCCCTCCGCGTGCCCGTCCACGACCGCCGCCAGGAACCGGCCGCGCACGCGCTGCGCCGCGGCGATCTGGCTCTTGAGGCGCCGCCGGAACGCCTTGTCGGCGGCGAGCTCGGGACCGGTGGTCTTGATGGCCAGCCGCCGCCCGCTCTGCGTCGTGGCCAGGTACACCGGGCCGAGCCGTCCGGAGCCGAGCCGGGCGAGCGTGCGATAGCCGCCGATCAGTTGGGGATCTCCGGGCCCGAGCGGTGTGAACGGCAGGCCGTGGCGGCTGGGGGGCTGCATGGCGCCCCGAAAATACCATCTCCCGCGCGGCCTCCGGCCGGAAGCGCACGGGCCGTCCCGGACCGGCCTGTTACCTCCCAGTAGGCTGCGGCGCATGGACTTCGCGACCGCCGATCTCATCGACGACTTCGGGGACGAGCTGCAAAGCTGCGAGACGCAGTTCCGCGACTACGGAGGCCGCGCCGCGTTCGCCGGGCCGATCGCGACCGTGCGCTGCCACCGCGACAACGCCCTGGTCAAACAGGTGCTCAGCGAGCCGGGCGAGGGTCGCGTCCTGGTGGTGGACGGGGCGGGCTCGCTGGGCTCGGCGCTGGTGGGCGACCTGATCGCCGCGTCGGCGGTCGGCAACGGCTGGGCCGGGGTCGTGATCAACGGCGCGGTACGGGACGTGGCCGCCCTGCGCGCCCTGGACCTGGGCATCAAGGCGCTGGGCTCCAACCCGCGCAAGAGCTCCAAGGACGGGACGGGCGAGGTCGGCGTCCCGGTGACCTTCGGCGGCGTGGAGTTCCGTCCCGGCGATCATCTGTACAGCGACGAGGACGGGATCGTCACCGCCCGCCGTTCCCTCCTGGAGCCCTGACGGTCGCGCGGGTGAGGCGGCGCGCCGGCGGCAGCATCGCGTTGGACGGCATTCGGTTTACCGGCGCTATCGAATCGTTATCCCACTTTCTGGGCGGCGACCGCCGTCCGGCGGGGATCGTAAGCGTCGGCTGACCTTCGGAAGATCTCCTGGTGCGACCGTCACGCTGCAAAGCGTGATATTGGACGAAAAGTCCGGAGATGTTAGTTTCCCTGATCGCCGCAGGAGGTGATCAGATGAAGGGCAGGCGACTCCTCGCCCTGGCGGCGCCGCTCGTGGCGGTGGCCGCCGGTGTCGCGACCTTCGCCTGCTTCGTCCCCGACTACTCCCAGCGGGTCGCCGCCACGGCCAACGTCGCCCCCTCCAAGGACGCCTACACGCTCAAGGTCGGCGACGAGCTCGACACCGGCGCGCTCGACGGCATGACCAAGAGCCTCACGCTCACCACCGTCCGCGCCGTCCTCAACCCGCGGGGCGGCCTCAAGGGCAAGTGGAACGGATCCTGCGGCCGTGACGCGCGGGTGCCCGCGGGAGCGAAGGTGTTCTGCTTCAACGCCGCCGACGACCGCAGCACGGAGTGGTATCCGCAGGGCATCACGGGCGTCTCCGACGCGCGGGCGGACGAGAGATGGGGCGCCGAACGGCCCCTCCTGGTGAGCTGGTACGACGAGAACCGGCGGGGCGTCGACAAGAGCGCCCGCCTGACCTTCGTCAACACCAGGACCGGGACCTACCGGCACGTCCTGCTGGTCTGGCCGTACCGCAACGCGCAGGGCAGGACCACCTACGAACCGATCGGAACCCGCGCCACCGACACCGGCATCCACGCCGGCGGGCTCGCCTGGTACGGCGACCGGCTCTACGTCGCCGACACCGGCAGCGGGCTGCGCGTCTTCGACATGCGCCGCATCTTCGACCTGGGCGAGAACGGCTCCACGGCGCGGCGCGACCTGATCGGCCTGCACGACGACACCTACCACGCGTACGGGTACCGCTACGTGATGCCCCAGGTGCTCTCCTACGTACCGAACAAGCAGTCCGGCGAGCCGTGCACGTCCGAGGGCACGCCCAACCACTCGTGGCTGTCCATCAACCGCACCGGCCAGGACACCCTTGTGACAGGGGAGTGGTGCCAGGACGACCGTGGCCGAGTGGCGCAGTTCCCCCTGACCGCCCCGGGCTCGGGACTCAACGGCCACTCCGCGCCGGCCTCGGGCGACCTGGTGACCGACGGCCGGGGCCACGCCGTCCCGACCTCCGTGATGAGGCTTCCCGCGTCCCAGATCCAAGGCGGCGCCACCGCGAACGGCATGTGGTGGTTCACGCGCAACGTCCCCGGGGACGAGAGGCCGTACCCGCCGGGCCAGAACATGAACGTGGGCGAGCTTCTCCGGGCGCGGTGGTCGAACGGCTTCAAGGACGTCCGGCGCACGGCCATCTCCTTCGGGCCCGAAGACCTGTCCTGCTGGAGAGGTCAGCACCGGATGTGGACCATCGCGGAGCATCCCGGCCGCCGGGCCCTCTACGGCATGCACGACCCGCGCTGCTGAGGACGCGACTGCCGTAACGTTCGGGCTCATGACGCTCAAAGTCGGCGTGATCGGGCTCGGCGACATCGCGCGCAAGGCGTACCTGCCGGTCCTCACCGCCCAGCCCGGCCTGGAACTCCACCTCCACACCCGTACACCCGCGACCCTGGATCGGGTCGGTGACGCCTACCGCATCCCGCACCGCCACGCCACCCTCGACGACCTCCTCGCCCAGGAACCGGATGCCGCGTTCGTCCACGCCCCCACCGCCGACCACCGGGCCATCGCCGAGCGCCTTCTCGGCGCGGGCGTCCCCACCTACGTCGACAAGCCCCTGGCGGACAACCTCGCCGACGCGACCCACCTGGTCGAGCTGGCGGAACGGACGGGCGCCGGCCTGATGGCCGGCTTCAACCGCCGCTACGCCCCCGGCTACCGTGCCCTGCTCAACCACCCGCGCGACCTGATCGTCCTGCAGAAGAACCGCTTCCACCTGCCCGCCGCGCCGCGCCCCGTCGTCTTCGACGACTTCATCCACGTCGTCGACACGCTGCGTTTCCTCGTCCCCGGCGAGGTCACGCACACCGACGTCCGCACCCGCGTCGTGGACGGCACGCTGCACCACATCGTCCTGACCCTCTCCGGGGACGGCTTCACCGCGATCGGCGTCATGAACCGCTCGAACGGCTCGACCGAGGAGATCCTGGAGGTCATGGGGCGCGACACCAAACGCGTGGTGCACGACCTGGGCGACGTCGTGGACCACCGCGGCGACCAGGGCGGCACCCTGCGGCGCCGCCGCGGCGACTGGACCCCCGTACAGCACCAGCGCGGCATCGAGCAGATCACGTTGACCTTCCTCGACCGCGTCCGCACCGGCGAGCACCCGTCCGCGGCCGACGCCCTGGAGACCCACCGCCTGTGCGAGCGCGTCGTCGCGTCGGCCTTGTGACACACTTCCGGTATGCCGGTCGATCAGGGACTTCTCGCGGTCTTCACGGTGGCCACCATCGTCGCCATGGTCACCCCGGGGCCGGACATGATGTTCGTCCTCGGCTGCGGTATCCGCGGGGGCGCCCGCGCCGGTCTGCTCGCCACCGCCGGCGTCGCGACGAGCGAGGCCGTCCACATAGCCGTCGCGGCGGCGGGCCTGGCGGCCCTCTTCGCGGCCGTCCCGTACGCCTTCACGGTGGTCCGCGTGGCCGGCGCCGCGTACCTGATCTATCTGGGCGTCCAGGCCATCCGCAACCGCGGCCGCGACCAGGACGACCCCGCGTCCGGCACCGGCATGCCGGGCCGCCGCGCCTACGTCAACGGCCTGGTGACCAACCTCCTGAACCCCAAGATGGTCACCTTCACCATCGCGTTCCTGCCACAGTTCATCGACCCCGCCCTGGGGCACGTCTGGTTGCAGTTCGCGATCCTCGGCGCGATCCTCATCGCGCTGGAGTTCGTGGTCGACGGGACGGTCGGCGTCCTGGCCGGCCGGATCGGCACCTGGCTCCGCCGCCGCACGACCGTCCGCCGCCGCCTGGACGCCGCCACCGGCGGCATCTTCATCACCCTGGGCGTGGGGCTGGCCGCCGAACGCTAGACCGGCGCCGGACGCCGGTTCAGGGGCGGGTGTTGGCCTGGATCTCGTCCACGACCAAGGGGACCGGCACCGAGGGGATCTCCTCGTCGGGGAGGGTTCCCGCCGCGTCGTCGCAGGCGGCGCCCGCGCAGGTCCAGGCGACGGTCCAGGTGATGACGGCGCTGACGCGGTAGGCCCCGCCCGGCTGTCGCGCGGACGAGCGCTGGTAGGTGTGGCTGCACGAGGTGTCGTTCGGCCTGCCCGGACCGGTGCAGGTGATGCTGGTCTCGCCCAGGTTCCAGGTGACCGACTTCGGCTGGGCCGTCACCTGCACGGTCTGGCCCGCCAGGGTGATCGGCTGCGTCCGCACGGTCTGGAAGCCGTCCACCCAGAGGCCGGTGCGCACCCGGACGTAGGTCCGGTCGGCCGGTGAGGTGTGCACCGTGACGGCGGGGAAGGGCGCCAGGTTCCTGACCCGCTGGGCCAGGTCCTCGGTCGCGGGCGCGGCCGGGCCGAGATCCTGGAAGTTGTTGGTGACGTCGGGGTCGGGCGGCGGAACCGTGGTGCCGCCGCCACCACCTGACGGGGCACGACCGCCCGAAGAGCCTCCAGGGGACGTGATCTCGCCGCAGAGGAAGCCGGGACTGTTGCAGACCGGGGGTGCGCCGTGCGCCGAGGGCACGCCGATCAGTACGGTCGCCATGGCGCCCACCGTGACGGCGGTTGTGCGGGCGGCACGGCGCGGGGTGGTACGGCGTGGGGTGGTGCGCAGTGTCAGCATCGCTTGTCCCGTACGGAGTCGGAGACCTTCCAGGTGCCCTGGACGTAGCGGACCGCCGTCCGGTGCAGGGAGGACTCTTCGGGGATGGTTCCGATCCGCTTCCCCGTCCTCAACGAGTAGCGGTAGGCGCCCAGGGTGCGCAGGCAGTCGATGACGTAGACGGTGAGGCCGTCACGTGAACGGCCGTAGATCCGGGCGTTGGAGACGGTGGTGAAGCGCCAGACCTCGTTCTTGGCCTGGAAGCTCTCGATGGAGCGCGTGGTCTCGGCGAGGATCGGGTCCACGGCCACCGCGGCGAGCCGGGCGGGGTCGTTGCTTCTGTACGCCTGGCTGTAGACCCTCCTGAACTCGGCGTAGCGGGCCAGGACGGTCTTGTTCACCTGCGCCGTGGGAAGGGCCGAGGGCGCCTGCGCGTCCGGGGCGGAGACGGGCGGGGTGTTGCCCGCCAGCGAGCCGTTGGGCTGAAAGGTGCCCGATGACGTGCCGCCGCCGCAGGCCGCCAGGGACAGGACGAGGGACAGGACGAGTACGCCCAAAAGGAGGACGGGTCGTAGGCAGGGACGCCCGTAGGAGGAGGAACGTACCAACCGGGCGTGCATCGCCATCCCTGATGGTCCAGTCGCGATAACGAGGCGGAGTACGCGCGAAAGCTTACAGAGGAGCTTGAAGCGAGAAAAGGGATTCGTTGCGGAAAGCTGGGGCGGGAGGGGCTCGCCGAACGTCAGGTTCTGGGGGCGTACATGATGACGGCCACGCCCAGCAGGCACAGGGTGACGCCGATGACGTCGTAGCGGTCGGGCCGGTAGCCGTCCATGACCATGCCCCACAGCAGGGAGCCGCCGACGAAGACCCCTCCGTAGGCGGCGAGGATGCGGCCGAAATGGGCGTCCGGCTGGAGGGTGGCGGCGAAGCCGTACAGGCCGAGCGCCACGACGCCCGCGCCGATCCAGGCGACGCCGCGGTGTTCACGGACGCCTTGCCAGACCAGCCAGGCACCGCCGATCTCGGCGAGCGCCGCGAGGGCGAAGAGCAGCAGGGACCGGGCGATCGTCATGGCGTGACGGTACTTGACCTCGACTTCGATCGAGGTTGCAGGGTGGGCGCCGAGGAGAGGGGAGTGCGATGCGTGCGGTGTGGTTGAAGGAGTTCGGCGGACCCGGCGTCCTCGTCGCGGGGGACGCGCCGGATCCCGTGCCGGGGGCCGGACAGGTCCTCGTCGAGGTGGAGTTCGCCAACGTGACGTTCGTGGAGACGCAGTTCAGGGCCGGGAATGTCCCGGGACCGTTCAAGGGGGAGCCGCCGCTGATCCCGGGGAACGGGGTCGGCGGTGTGGTCGCGGCCCTCGGGGACGGCGTCGATCCCGGCCTGCTCGGCGCCCGGGTGGTGAGCGGCACGGGCGGGTCGGGCGGGTACGCCGAGCTGGCCGCCGTGGACGCGGCGGGTCTGTTCGTGGTCCCCGAAGGGCTCGCCATGGACGACGCGGTCGCTCTGCTGGCCGATGGCCGCACGGCCACGCTGATGATGGGCGCGGCGTCGCCCGGGGCCGGTGAACGGGTCCTGGTGGAGGCGGCGGCCGGGGGAGTGGGGACCCTGCTCGTCCAGCTCGCCAAGGCCGCCGGCGCCGAGGTCGTGGCGGCGGCGGGCGGTGACCGCAAGGGCGCGGTCGCACGGGACGTGGGAGCCGACGTGGTGGTCGACTACACGCGGCCGGGGTGGACGCGGGCGGCGGGACCGGTGGACGTGGTGTTCGACGGGGTCGGCGGCGACATCGGCCGGGCCGCGTTCGAGCTGCTGCGGCGCGGCGGCCGGATGGTCAGCTTCGGGCTCGCGAGCGGCGAGTGGGCGGGCGTCCCCGAGGAGAGGGCCCGGGAACGCGGGGTCGCCCTCGTCCAGCCGGAGCCCACGCCGGAGGAACTGCGCGCGGCCACCGAGAGCGCGCTGAACGAGGCGCGGGCGGGACGGCTGCGTCCGGTGATCGGCCGGCGGTTCCCGCTGGAGCGTGCCGCCGACGCGCACGCGGCGATCGAGTCGCGCGCCACCGTGGGCAAGACGCTGCTGGAGGTGTGACCCGAGGCGGGATCAGGCGCGGCCGATACCGGAGACCAGGTCGAGCCCGAGGATCAGGTCGAGATGGATGACGGTCTCCAGCTTGGCCCCGGGCTCGACCCTCGGGTCGGCGGTCAGCTCGTCCAGGACGGCCAGTGCGGTGGGGCTGTCGAGGTCGTCGGCCAAAGCCTCCTCGGCGCGGTTCGCGTACGCGCGGTCCATGGGACGTCCGGGCTGGGTGGACCACTCGGCCATCGACTCCCGCCAGTGCGCGAGGTCGTTCCCGGCACCGATGACCAGATCGCCGTCCATCACGTCCGGGGCGTCGTAGCGTTCGCGCAGGACCGCCAGCCGCACGCACAGCGGATCGACGCGCGTGCTCTCCACCAGCTTGTCCCACGCGTACCGTTCCGGCGGGACGACGAGGCAGCGACGGCCCGGCACGGGCTCGGGCCCCACCCACACGGCGCCCTCGGTCACGAGATCGGGCGCGATGGCGTCGATTTCGGGAAGGTTCAGCGCGCCGAAGCCGACGTGCGGCCGTACCTCCGCGGACCGGGTCAGGGCGACCCTGCGGCGCGACCGCTCCGCCAGCCGCCGCAGCAGGTCCGCGGTGATCAGAGCCCTCTCGCCTCCCCCGTGGACGTGGACGTGCAGCGCGTACGGCGGAAGCTCCTGGAGCTGTCCGGTGTGGTGGTCTCGCAGGCGGAGCATGGCTCAACCCTACGTTCGACTCCGCGGCGGAGCGGGGACGACGCTAGATGATGGGGGTCTGCCCGAGCCCGCCGGAAGAGAGCCCGTCGGGCATGGGCACGGGGCCGTCGGGCTTGCGCACGGCGGCGAAACGCAGGCGCACATAGTCGGCGACCCACCCGGATTCGCGTCGCAACGCGGGCGCGGCGAGGTCGTTGATGCGGGCGAGCAGCGGCTCGACCAGTTCCGGCGGCACGTCGGCGAGGGCGCGGGGCGCGTAGACGCGGACCCAATCCGCGGCGCCGTTCGGGCCCTCGGTCATCCGGGACGGGCGGTCGGCGTGTTCGAGCAGCCGAAGAGTGAACCCGCCCTCCTCAAGGCGGGTGGCGTACTCGGCGGGGCTGGGGAAGTACCACGGCAGCTCCGGCTCGCCGAGCCCGAAGACCCGCCACGCGGTCTGCATCGCCACGATCAGCTCCGCGCAGTTGCCGGCGCCGCCCAGCTCGCCCACGAACCGCCCGCCCGGACGCAGCGCCGCGTGCACCCGCGCGATCACCGCGTCGGGATCGCGGGTCATCCAGTGCAGCGCGGCGTTGGAGGCGACCGCGTCGTAGGGCTCGGTGGTGGTGAACTCGTAGGCGTCGCCGACCGCGAAGGACAGCCCGGGATGCTGCGCGGTGGCCTGCGAGATCATCTCGGGCGAGCCGTCGATGCCCAGTACCTCTGCGCCCCGCTCGGCGATCTCCGCGGTGAACGCGCCGGTGCCGCACCCCAGGTCGATGATCCGCTCGCCCGGCTGCGGGTCGAGCAGGTCCACCAGTGGCGCGCCATGCGCGGAGACGTACCCGAACGCGGAGTCGTACGTCGTCACGGCCCAGTTCACCGTCGTAATTTATCCGATCGGTCCTCAGGATGAGGTCGCGTTGCCGATGCGGGCCGCCTCTCAATGGTCCGTTCCACGCAGGTCAGGCGCGAGGCCCCGCGGCCCGCGGCGGCGCGCGCTCGGCTACGGTCGGGCCATGGACGGGCGGGACGCGGCCGGGGCCGAGATCAGGATCGTGGGGACGGAGCGTCCGGACGGCCTGGAGCTGCGCACCCGCGGCCTCGCGGCACGCGGGAGGCCCGAGCTCCGCGTCTCCGGCCTGCCTCCGTACCTGGGGCAGGGCTGGGCGCGCGTGCTGGCCGCGCTGGCCCGGCGGCTCGCGCGCGTTCCGGCCGGCGGCCCGTATGAGGGCCCGTATGAGACGGAACTCACCCCCGAGGGCGAGGGCGGCACGCCGGTCCTGATCGGGCTCGAAGCCGATCGGGGCGATCTCGTCGCGGTCCCGCCGGGCGGCTTCACCGGGCGGGTCGAGGACTGGCGCCGGGAGGTCCTTCTCGCCCTCTTCCCCTCCGCCCACTCCTGACGCTCCCGGCCTTCCTAGAATCGGATTCTGTTCACCCCGGGACCGCGAGCCGCCGCCCCGGGCCGCGCCACGGGAAGGACCGACAGGTGTCGAAGAGCCAGGTGCCGTACGGCGAGATCGAGTACGAGGTCCGCGACGCGATCGCGACGATCACCCTCCACCGCCCCGACCGCATGAACGCCTTCACCTACACGATGTGCGCGGAGCTGATCGACGCCTTCGACCGGATCGACGCCGACGACGACGTGCGGGCCGTCGTGGTCACCGGGGCCGGGCGGGCGTTCTGCGCGGGCGCCGATCTCGGGCACGGCGGCGCCACGTTCGACCGGGAGAAGGCCGCGGACAGGTACCAGGGCGACACCGACGTCCTGGAGGACGGCACGCCGCGCGACGGCGGGGGGAGGGTGGCGCTGCGGATCGCGCGCTGCCTCAAGCCGGTGATCGCCGCGTTCAACGGCGCCGCGGTCGGCGTGGGCGTGACCCTGACGCTGCCGATGGACGTGCGGCTGGCCAGCGACAAGGCCAGGTTCGGGTTCGTCTTCGCGCGGCGCGGGATCGTCACCGAGGCGGCGTCGAGCTGGTTCCTGCCGCGCCTGGTCGGAATCGCGCAGGCGATGGAATGGGCCGCCACGGGACGGGTATTCGACGCCGGAGAGGCCCTGGCCGGCGGGCTGGTCTCCCGCGTGTACCCGCCGGACGAGCTGCTGCCGGCGGCGTACGCGCTGGCCCGCGAGATCGCCGACAACACCTCGGCGGTCTCCGTCGCCGTGATCCGCCGGCTCATGTGGTCCGGCCTGTCGGCACCGTCCCCCTGGGACGCGCACGGCGCCGATTCCCGGCTGATGGCGGCCCTCGGCGGCGCCCCCGACGCGGCCGAGGGCGTGACGTCGTTTCTCGAAAAGCGACCGGCCCGTTTCGTCATGAGGGTCAGCGAAGATCTTCCGGCCGAGGTCCCCGATTGGCCTGTGCCATAAGCGTTTCCCGGTGCCCGGATCTGCCGCTCTTACGCCGAGTTGACGGTCATTTTGGGCTACGAGGGAAGTTCACCCTAACCAGGGGAAACGTTGGTGTGTGACCGCCCGAGCCTTAGGGTATCTAGCGCCCCACGAGCGAATTGGATGTCCAATTCAAGACGTTTTAGGGGGCAAGGTGCGAAGCGGTATTTATCGGGCACTCATCGTACTGGGGCTGCTCTTCTCGGCGTGCGCCACCGCTTGCGGCACAATGCGGACGACAGGGAATGGCGGCACGAAGGTCGAGAGCGACCGGGCGCCGGCCGCGGGCAACCAGGCCGCCCGTCCCGCCTTGCCCCCGTCCCAGCGGCGGATCGACTGCGCCAAGGTGAAGTGTGTGGCGCTGACGTTCGATGACGGCCCCAGCCTCCACACTCCCAAGCTGCTCGACACGCTGCGCCGGTCCGACACGCGCGTCACCTTCTTCGTCCTGGGTCAGAACGTGGAACGGCACGGCGCCACGGTGCGGCGGATGGTCCACGAGGGACACGAGGTCGGCAACCACAGCTGGGACCACCCGATCATGCCCAGCCTTTCGCCGCGTGCGATGCGCAGGCAGATCCAGCTCACGCAGCAGGCGGTCAGGCAGGCTTCGGGCGTCACGCCCAAGGTGTTCCGGCCGCCGTACGGGGCGACGGATGAGCGGGTGGCGCGCGCGGCGGGCATGCCGCAGATCACCTGGAGCGTGGATTGCATGGACTGGCATCGGACGAAGGCCCGCAAGGGCATCGCCACCGGGATGAAGGAGGCGCGGCCCGGCGGGATCATCCTTCTGCACGACACGCACGGGTCCACCGTCAGGGCGGTGCCGAAGATGCTGTCGACCTTGAAGGGACGCGGCTACACGCTGGTGACGGTGTCGGAACTGTTCCAGGGCAAGCGGTTCGAGGCGCAGGCCACGTACACGAACCTTGAGTAAGGCCCTGCGGTGAAGGACGCGATGACGAAATCAGGGTGCGGCAGGCGCGCTTTATCGTGGGCGGCGGCGAGGTGGTGGCTGCGGCGGCACCACCTTGGCCGCCACCATGATCTCCTCGGGGACCTCGACCGTCTCGCCGGTGCGCCGCCGCACCCGCAGCAGTCCGCCGGACCAGGATTCGAGAACCCCCACCACGTCGCTGTACTCTCCCGTTGCCATCCGGCGGCGCAGCGAGATCCGCTGGCCGACGTCGGCGGGCGTGATGGTCACCACCAGCCGCGCGGCGATGTGGCCGGACATGAGGACCCCCGTGGCGAATCGACCGAGCCGTGATGGCAATACTATTCACAGCGAGCATGCGGTGAGCCGTGACGTGCGGCGGGGCCGGAAAACCCGAGAGGAGTCACCGACGTGACCTACGTCATTGCGCAGCCCTGTGTGGACCTGCTCGACAAGGCATGCATCGAGGAGTGCCCGGTCGACTGCATCTACGAAGGGAAGCGCCAGCTCTACATCCACCCCGACGAGTGTGTCGACTGCGGTGCTTGCGAGCCGGTTTGCCCGGTTGAGGCGATCTACTACGAGGACGACGTCCCCGATCAGTGGAAGGACTTCTACAAGGTCAATGTGGAGTTCTTCGACGACCTGGGCTCGCCCGGTGGCGCCTCCAAGGTCGGCAAGATCGACAAGGACCACCCGATCGTGGCCGCGCTGCCGCCCCAGGAGCACGACGAGTAGTCGCTCCGGGGTCCGGAGCGGACGTCCCGCGGCCCTCCCGTGGTGACGTCGTGGACTTCCGATAGACAAGGGTTGCGTACCCTCAAGGCCGTGGTCTCCTTACGTCGGGGCCACGGCCTTGAGGGCTGTTAGGAGCTGTGGGCGCCATTCCCGAGGTGCGCGGAGAGGCAGGACAGGTGGGCTTGCGGACGCTGCCGGACTTCCCATGGGACAAGCTGCGGCCGTACCGGCGGCGGGCGGCCGAGCATCCCGGTGGCGTCGTGGACCTGTCGGTGGGGACGCCGGTCGACCCGACGCCCGGGTTCGTCCGGGACGCGCTGGCCTCCGCCGCCGACTCCCCGGGCTACCCGCAGACCTACGGGACGCCCCGGCTCCGCGAGGCGGTGGCGGACTGGGCGCGGCGGCGGCTCGGCGTGACCGGCGCGGACCCGGACGCGGTGCTGCCGGTGATCGGCAGCAAGGAGCTGGTGGCCTGGCTGCCGACCCTGCTGGGCGCGGGCCCCGGCGACCGCGTGGTGTTCCCCGAGCTGGCCTATCCGACCTACGACGTGGGCGCCCGGCTGGCCGGCGCGGAGCCGGTCGCGCGGGACGGGCTGCTGTCCCTCGGGCCCGTCCGGCCGAAGATCGTCTGGGTGAACTCGCCGTCCAACCCGACGGGGAAGGTGCTGCCCGCCGAGCATCTGCGCAAGGTGGTGGCCTGGGCGCGCGAGCGCGGCACGGTCGTCGTCAGCGACGAGTGCTACCTGGAGTTCGGCTGGGACCCGGCCCATCCGCCGATCTCGATCCTGCACCCGGACGTCTGCGAGGGGTCGCACGAGGGGCTGCTCGCGGTGAACTCGCTGTCCAAGCGGTCCAACATGGCCGGGTACCGGGCCGGGGTCGTGCTCGGCGACCCGGCGCTGATCACGAGCATGCTGGAGACCCGCAAGCACGCCGGGATGATCGTCCCCGCGCCGGTGCAGGCGGCGATGACCGCGGCGTTCGCCGACGACGCGCACGTCGACGAGCAGCGCGAGCGGTACCGGGCGCGCCGGGACGTCCTGCGCGCCGCGTTCGAGCGTCACGGCTTCCGCGTCGACCACTCCGAGGCCGGCCTGTACCTGTGGGTGACGCGGGACGAGCCGTGCTGGGACACCGTGGGGCACCTGGCCGACCTCGGCATCATCGTCGGGCCGGGCGACTTCTACGGCCCCGCGGGCGCGCGCCACGTCAGGGTCGCCTTCACCGCAACCGACGAGCGGGTGGAAGCCGGCGCCGCCCGGCTGTGAGCGCACCCGGCCGGGGCAGGCGCCGCTACCAGCCCCGGCCCGCTTCGCGGACGGCGGCCTCGGGGCCATGGCGGCGCAGCACGTCGTACAGCTCGGCATGATCACTTGGCTGGCATCCAAAACCGGCGAAAATCGGTGAAACCGATGTGTCGGTTGATGGCCATGTATGGCCGTGTATAGCCGGATAGTCAATCTTGTAGGGCCGGCCCCCGATACAATCCGGCGCGTTGTTCGCCTTTCCCCTGTGGAGGTGCCCGTGGCCGGGCCAGTGATCGCCATCCTGTTGGCGCTCATCCTGTGCGCCCTGGCCGTCATCATCGTCCTGCTGGCGCGGCGCCGTCCCCCGTCCGGCACAGCGTCCCCGTCCGGCACAGCGGGAACGCCGCGCGACCCGTTCGCGGCCGAGGACCAGGCCGCTGGCGACCCGCGGACGATCAAGGCGGGCGACATGGTCGAGTACCTCGGCGTGCGCTACTTCGTGCGCGGCTCGGTGCGGCTGCGCGAGGGCGGCTTCACCTGGAGCGAGCACCTTCTGGACGCCGACACCATCGAGGGCACCAAGGTCTGGATCTCCGTCGAGGAGGATCCCGACCTGGAGGTCGTCTGGTGGACCGAGCGCGACGTCGGCGACCTCGTCCCCGACAAGAGGACGCTGACCGTGGACGGCGTGGAGTACCGGCGCGAGGAGCACGGCACCGCCGACTACGCCAGCGAGGGCACCACGGGCCTCGGGGAGAAGGGCCGGGTCGAGTACGTCGACTACGAGGGGCCGGGCGGCCGGTACCTGTCGTTCGAACGGTACGGCGGCGGCGCGTGGGAGGCGGGCACGGGCGAGCGCGTCCCGAACGGCACCCTGACGATCTACCCGGGAAGCGGGAGCTGAGGGCCCGCCCTTGCGCACGACTCTCGACACCCCCTACGCCGACACCAGCGCGGCGGCGCTGTCGTTCGCGCTCGGCCTGCCCCGCCTGGACGCGCTGGCCGTCCTCGCCCTGGAGGCACCGGACGACGGCGGCGTCCACGTCGAGCTGCGCCTGCTCGGCGCGTCCCACCAGGTGCTCGCCGGGACGTTCAGCGAGACCGTGGCCTGCCTGCCCGGCGAGCGCGAGCCCGTGCCCGGCCGGTTTCGCGGGACGGCCGGCGGCTGGGCGTACGACTTCGCCTCCGTCACGGCGGCGCACGACGCCGCCGGGTTCCGCCGGGCGGTGGACGACCTGCGCGACCTGCTCGCGGGACGCGACGACGCCCTGACCGGGACGTTCCCGGGCTCCCCGTACGCCGTCACCGCCCTGGTCCTCGACCCGGCGGGCGACGGGGGACCGGAGCTCCCCGGCCCGTCCCTCGAACCTCTGGATCACCCGGTCCCCGCCGGCGGGCGCGCGCCGCGGGCCGGGTGGCGGACCTGGCACGCCTACCCCCAGACCCAGGAGATCGTCATGACACGGAGCCGGTTGGTGAGCGCGCGATGAGCCCGCCCAAGCCGAGGCCCGGCGCGGGGCAGGGAGGGAAGCGCGGCCTCAAGGGGCCCGCGATCGGCTCCATGCTGCTGGTCGGGCTCGGCGTGACCGTGCTGCTGCTCGCCCTGTTCGCCGGGCGGACGTCGCCGCGCGGCTGGATTCCGCAGAACTACACCCGTGTGGCGCCCGGCACCTACCAGGCCCAGGACCCGCCGCTGCGTGTGGCGTCACGGATCACCAGCAGGTTCAAGACCGAGCACCGCGTCTACACGCCCGGCGGGATCTTCCTCCGCTACCACAACGCGGTGGTCGCGATCCTGCCGAGCGGGCGCGGCTCACGCATCACCGTCGACGACCCGGACCGCGGCTACGCCCGCTACCACTCCTCGGTCGGTGGCGCCTGGGGCGGCCCAGGCGGGCGGGCGTCCTCCTTCCGCGGCGGCGGACCAGGGGAGGGCAAGTGAGCACCGGCGGTGGGGAGAAGAAGTCCGGTAAGGGCGGCGTGCTCGGCTGCTCCATCATCGCCGCCCTCATCCTGCTGGTCGTCGTCGTGCCGATCCTGTGGTCCATGTGGAGCGAGGGCCTCATCGACGGCACCGACGAGAGCGTGGAGACCGCCCCGGTGTTCGGCCCGCGGGACGCGGGACGACTGGTCGAACGGCTGTCCGCCGCCTCGGCCGCGCAGGGGGTCTGCTACGGCTGGGTGATCGAGTCGGGACGCACCCGCGCGATCCCCAAGGTCACCCCCTCCTACAGCGGCACCCCGGCACCCATGCCGACACGGCCGTCCAGTCCGGCGCCCTCGGAGACCGGCCCGTCGGTCATCGAGCGCGAGATGATCGAGACGGAGCTGGAGGAGCTGAACGACCCCGGCGTCGAGTACGGCTCCAACCTGGGCGTCGGGATCGACCCGCGCCAGCGTCCCCAGCAGTGCCCGAAGTGGGTGGTGCTGACCGCTGACTACACCTACGACCGGACCGGCCAGTACTGGAGCAACGGGTACCTCAGCGTGGACACCAGCTCCGACCTCGACCTGAACAGATACAACCTGTCCTCCGTCTACGTGGACGCGCTCGGGCAGAGCACCCGCTCCGGCCCGGACGACGACTACGACAACTTCTTCGGGCCCCACGCCATCGCCAGGCTCGCGGACGCGATCTCCGCGCTGCCGCTGATGGTCGCGGAGGAGGGCCTGGCGCCGCCCCCGCCCGTGGCGCCCGGCGCGGAGGGCACGGCGCAGGGCGCTCCACCGGGTGACACGCTGCCGCGGTCCAGCCTGGCCCGCCCGATCTTCACAGGTGTCGGGATCGTGTTGATCGCGGGCGGGGTCGTCTGGATCGCCGTCGCCGCCGTACGGAAGCGGAGGAGCACCACCTCATGATCGAAGACATCCTCCAGGAGAGCGGTGCCGCGCTGGCCTATGGCGTGGTCGGCATCGGCCTGATGGCCTTGGGCTACCTGGTGGTCGAGCTGACCACGCCGGGCAGCCTGGGCCGGCAGATCTGGACCGACCGCAACCGCGGCGCGGCGCTGATCCTGGCCGCCAAGCTGGTGGGCGTGGGCGCGATCGTCACCACCGCCATCGCCGCCAGCGAGGACGACCTGGCCGCCGGGGTGCTGAGCACGGTGGTCTACGGTGTGCTCGGCATCCTGCTGACGCTCGTCGCGTTCTACCTGCTGGACCTGCTCACGCCGGGCAGGCTCGGCGCGACCGTGGTCGACGCGGCCGAACTGCACCCCTCGTGCTGGGTGGTGGCCGCGACCGACCTCGGCACCGCCGCGATCGTCGCCGCCGCCATCTCCTGAGCGCGTCTCGGGACCGTCTCGGGGAGGTCCCCATGACAGAAACCCAGGTCCCGTCCGGCGCGGAGGCGGCGCCGGACGGGGAGGAGCGCCCCGACGGTGCGGAAGCGCTGCGGCTGCCCGCCCGCGCGGCCCGCGCGCTGGTGCTGGCCGCCGTGTTCACCTGCGCCGCCTGCGGTCTGGTGTACGAGCTCGCGCTGGTGGCGCTGGGCAGCTACCTGATCGGCAACTCGGTCACGCAGGCGTCGATCGTGCTGTCGGTGATGGTGTTCGCGATGGGCGTCGGGTCGCTGGCCGCCAAGCCGCTGCAGCGGTTTCCGGTCGCCGCGTTTGCCGTGGTGGAGGGCGCGCTTGCGCTGCTGGGCGGGCTGTCGGTGCCGGCCCTGTACGCGGCGTTCGCCTGGCTGAACCTGTACGTGCCCGCGCTGGTGGTGGTGGCGTTCGCGGTCGGCGCGCTGATCGGCGCGGAGATCCCGCTGCTGATGACGCTCCTGCAGCGGATCCGGCGGCAGGACGCGGGCAGCGCGGTCGCCGACCTGTTCGCCGCCGACTACGTGGGCGCGCTGATCGGCGGGCTGGCCTTCCCGTTCTTCCTGCTGCCGCTGTTCGGGCACATCAGGGGCGCGCTGCTGGTGGGCGCGGTGAACGCCGTCGCGGGCATCGCCGTCGTGCTGTGGCTGTTCCGGCGGCAGATCGGCAACCGCGCCAGGGCCGCGCTGTGGGCGGGGATGGCCGCGGTGCTGGCGGTCCTGGGCGGCACCTACGCGCTCGCCGGCGACTTCGAGGTCTCCGCCCGCCAGGCGCTCTACCAGGACCCGATCACGCTGGCCGAGCGCACCCCGTACCAGGAGATCGTGGTGACCCGGAAGGTGACGCTGTCCGGCCGCACCGACCTGCGCCTGTTCCTGAACGGCGACCTCCAGTTCTCCTCGGTGGACGAGTACCGCTACCACGAGTCGCTCGTCCACCCGGCGCTGGCGGGGGCGCGCCGGGACGTGCTGATCCTCGGAGGCGGGGACGGCCTGGCGCTGCGCGAGGTGCTGCGCTACCCGGACGTGCGCAGCGCGACCCTGGTCGAGCTGGATCCGGAGATGATCCGGCTGGCCCGCACCCACAAGGAGATCGCCGCCCTCAACCGGCACGCCTTCGACGACCCGCGGGTCCGTGTCGTCACCGCCGACGCCTTCTCCTGGCTGCGCTCGGCGCCGCGCCGCTACGACTCGATCATCGTGGACATGCCGGACCCGGACGACGTGGCCACCGCGAAGCTGTACTCGGTGGAGTTCTACGGCCTGGCCCGGCGTGCGCTGGCCCCGGGCGGGCGGATGGTCGTCCAGTCCGGCTCCCCGTTCTTCGCGCCGCGCTCGTTCTGGTGCATCGAGAAGACGATCCGCGCGGCCGGGCTGTCCACCGTCCCGTACCACGTGGACGTGCCCAGCTTCGGCGACTGGGGCTACGTCCTCGCCTCTCCGTCCGCGACACCGCCCACGCTGGGCCTCGCGGCGTCGCCGCCCTCCGGCCTGCGCTTCCTGGACGCCGAGGTGCTCCGCGCGTCCGCCACGTTCGCCAAGGACCTCCGCCGCACCGACGTCGGCGTCAACACCCTCGTCCATCCCCGCCTGGTCGAGTACGAGAACGACGAATGGAAGGACGTGTAGCGGTTCCTGGACCGTAGGGCGGCGCGGTGTCAGTCGCGGGAGGCCGATTGCCGGATGGCCCGATCCACGGCTCTCTGGAAGGACTCGACCAGGGACTGGATCATCAGGGGTTTCAGCTTGACGGCGAGTTCCAGCAGGGCGTCGCGTTCCTCCGGCGGGCGGCCCCGTTCGCGGTACGGGCGTACGACCGTGTCCTGGAAGACGCGCTGGAGCTCGACGGCGAGCTCCGAGGTGTGGCGTTCGATCGACTCGTGCGCGGCGATCAGAGTGTCCAGGGGCATCGCCGACAGATCGGCCGCGGCGCCGAGCGAGCCCGGTCCGAGCAGGAGGACGGTGCCGTCCGGAAGCTGCTCGATCACGCCGAGCGCGGCCAGTTTCTTCAGCGCCTCGTCGTCGAGCCGGCGGCCGATGCGCCGGTCGAGCTCGCGCCGGTCGAACCGCTCGGGTTCCTCGCGCGCCCACGGGGACAGCAGCGCGCGTTGCAAAGCCAGGTCCTCGGGGGAGGCGTCGTCCGGGATCCGCTCCATGTGCCGTTCGATCGCCGCGAGCGTGAGGCTGAGCGCCTGGAGTTCCCGGACGAGTTCCAGCCGCGCGAGATGGTCGGGCCCGTACAGGCCGGTGCGGCCGCGCAGGCGGGGCGGCGGGAGCAGGCCGCGCCCCGCGTAGAACCGCACCGTGCGGACGGTGAGGCCGGCGCGTGCGGCGAGCTCGTCGACCGTCATCTCGTCGTCGGGCAACCCTTGCCTCCTATGTGACAGCTCCAGTGTTACGTTCTTTCTGTCAGGAATGACGTACCCAGGCGCGAGGAGCCCGCCGGATGGCACGTGAGATCTTCACCGACGAGCACGAGGCGTTCCGCGACATGGTGCGGTCCTTCATCGCGAAGGAGATCACCCCGTACCACGAGCAGTGGGAGCGGGACGGCATCGTCTCGCGCGAGGTGTGGCTGGCCGCCGGGCGGCAGGGCCTGCTCGGCATCGAGGTCCCCGAGGAGTACGGCGGGGGCGGCATCGCCGACTACCGCTACTACGTCGTCCTGAACGAGGAGCTCGCGCGGGCCAACGTGCACGGCCCCGGCTTCGCCGTCCACAACGACATCAACGGGAGCTACCTGCTCAGGCTGTGCTCGGAGGAGCAGAAGCGGCGCTGGCTGCCCGGCTACTGCTCGGGCGAGCTGATCACCGCCATCGCGATGACCGAGCCGTCGGCGGGCTCCGACCTGCAGGGCATCAAGACCACCGCGGTGCGGGACGGCGACGACTACGTGCTGAACGGCTCCAAGACCTTCATCTCGAACGGCATCCTGGCCGATCTGGTGATCGTGGTCGCCAAGACCGACCCGTCCGCCGGGGCGCGTGGTGTCAGCCTGCTGATGGTCGAGCGCGGCATGGAGGGCTTCGAGCGGGGCCGCAACCTCGACAAGGTCGGCATGCACGCCCAGGACACCGCCGAGCTGTTCTTCGACAACGTCCGCGTCCCCAAGGCCAACCTCCTCGGCGAGGAGGGCATGGGGTTCATCTACCTGATGCAGAACCTCGCCCGCGAGCGGCTGTCGATCGGCGCCACCGCCCAGGCCGGGGCCGAGGCCGCCTTCGAGCAGACCCTGGAGTACTGCAAGACCCGGGAGGCGTTCGGGCGGCCGATCGGCAGGTTCCAGCACAACCGGTTCACGCTCGCCGAGATGAAGACCGAGCTCACGGTCACCCGCTCGTTCACCGACGAGTGCATCCTCAAGGAGAGCCGGGGCGAGCTGAGCGCCGAAGAGGCCGCGATGCTCAAGTACTGGAACACCGAGCTGCTCAAGCGCGTCGTCGACCGCTGCGTCCAGCTCCACGGCGGGTACGGCTACATGACCGAGTACCCGATCGCCAAGGCGTACCAGGACGTCCGGATCCAGACCATCTTCGGCGGCACGACCGAGATCATGAAGGAGATCATCGGCCGTTCCCTCGGGGTGTAGGGAACGGCCGGGCGGCTCACGGCTTGTGCGCGATCCCGCCGTAGGCGTGGGCCTCGGCGGGCGGACCCTGGGGGCTCGGGTCGGGCCTCCACAGGGGAAGGGAGACCACGCCCGGCTCCAGCGGCTCCAGTCCCTCGAAGAAGCGGGCGATCTGGGCCGGGCTGCGCAGCCGGTACGGGACGGCGCCGGTGTCGTCGTAGCCCTTCTGGGCCTCCAGGAAGGCGGCGTCGGTGTCCGTGCCGTCCTCCAGCACCAGGTAGCCGCCGGACGGGAGCTCCGCGACGAGGCGCCGGACGATCGAGATCGCCTCGTCGTCGTCCGTGACGTGGCCCATGATGCCCATCAGCATCAGCGCGATGGGCCGCTCGAAGTCCAGGTGCCGGCGGGCCAGATGGATGATGTTCTCGGGCTCGTGGAGATCGGCCTCCACGTAATGGGTGGCGCCCTCCGGGTGGCCCGACAGCAACGCGCGGGCGTGGACGAGGACGAGCGGGTCGTTGTCCACGTAGACGATCCGCGAGTCGGGGGCGATCCGCTGCGCGACCTGATGGGTGTTCTCCTCGGTCGGCAGGCCGGTGCCGACGTCCAGGAACTGCCGGACGCCCTCTTCCGCGGTCAGATGGCGCACGGCGCGTCCCAGGAACTCGCGGGAGATGCGCGCCAGCTCGACGATCCCGGGGAACACCGCCGTGTAGGCGTCCCCGGCCTCCTGGTCGACCTGGAAGTTGTCCTTGCCGCCCAGCCAGTAGTTCCAGATCCGCGCCGAATGCGGAACGCTGGTGTCGATCCCCGCCATGAGGTCCTTCTCGGCGCTGGCGAAGAAGTCGCGCTCGTCGGTTCCCATGCTCGCCCTTCCGTGGGGGGGTCGGTGGCGTTCCTTCCATGAGAACAGACGGCGCGCCGCGAGCCTAGAACGTGTTCACCCCCGAAGCTCGCGCAGCAGCCGCTCGCTGTCCTCCGGCGAGAGGGCCTCGATCGCGAGACGCCCCAGCAAGGCGCGGTAATGACCGACGTCGTTGCTCCGCGTGGGATAGAGGCCGTAGTCGCGCTGCTCGACGAAGGCCACATCCGGCAGCCGTGGCTCCCGGAAGCGCAGCAGGCTGAGCGGCCCGTCGGCGGAGTCGTGGCCGTGCGCGTCCTTGGGCATCACCTGGATGGTCACGGGCGGGAGCACGGTGACCCGGCACAGATGGTCGATCTGGCGGTGCATCGCCTCGTCGCCGCAGATGGGGTCGCGCAGGACGCCTTCGTCGATGATGGCCCACAGCCTCAGCCCGTTCGGCTGCCACAGCGGTTCCTGCCGGCGCATGCGGAGGTGAACGAGGCCGTCCAGTTCCGGTGTGGACGCCGCGGGACGGTCCCGCCGGAACGCGGCCCGCGCGTACGCCTCCGTCTGGAGCAGCCCGGGGATGAAACGCGGCGCGTAGGAGCGGACGAGGCGGGCCTGGCGTTCCAGGGTCAGGTAGGGCCCCAGCCATTCCGGCACGAGGTGGCGGCCGACATGCCACCAGGCGTTCTCGGTGTTGCGCGAGGCCGATTCCAGCAGCCATCGGCGCTGGGCGTCCTCGTCCCCGTCGCACGCGGCGCCGTCGGCGATGCCGGGTGCCTTCCCGAACGCCGTGCCCACGCCGTCCGGGGCGCTCTTGGTCGCCAGGGGACGCGACTGCCATGCGGCGTTGATCGCGTCGAGGCGGAGCCGCAGCAGGTTCAGGCCGTCCGGCCGCGGGGGACGGCCCTTCTCGGCCGCGAGATCGCACAGAACGGCCCACAGCGACTCGGCCAGTTCCGTCCTGGGCGGGCGCGTGTGGTCGCGGTGGAGCAGGTCGTGCACGGTGGAGCGCGGCAGCCGGGTGACGCGCACGCCGTACGTCGCCGTGCCGGCCGCCTCGAGCCGTTCCGACCTCCGCTCGATCACGGCGAGCGAGGGTTGACCGGCCGATGCGCGCAGCCTCGCGAACTCGCCGACAAGGGAGTGGATCATCGCTGCGGGATCATCGGGCACGGTCTACGTTCACCTTTCCAGCCGGACTGGACGCATTCATGGCAGCGCAGCCTAGCCTCCGGCTTCGCAAGAAGTCCGGCGAAACCCACATTCGCCGTGAAAACTGGGATTTCGCTTGACAGCCGTTTCTTTGACACCGGGTGCAGGATGTTGTGGTGGCACCGGGTGCACAAAATGGCCACGCGGGAGTTCCCTGGAGAGGGCGGGCATGGTGTCCGGGGTCGTCCGGCCTGTTGCGACGATCTTGACGAGGGATGACCGTCGCTGTCGTATTTGAACTAGATATCGATGGCGCCCTCCGTCCACGGGCCGGGGACGTAGAGCCAGGCGTCCTCCGCGAAGTCCGTGCCGGGCGGCGCGCAGCGCACCTTTCGGAACTCCTCGGGGCGGGGGGACCGGAAGCCGTGCCGCACCACGTCGTCATAGAGCACCCCGGAGACGATCACTGCCAGGTCGGCCTCGGGGAGGAGAGCGAGGGCCTCCTTGACGGGAGGACTGTTGAGCAGCCGGAAGCAGCGGATGATCGTGTCCCCGCCGAACCCGAGGGAGCCCGCCGGCACCAGGCCCATGGTCAGCGCGACCCGCAGCCGCACCCGTGCCGGCGGCATGAACAGGGCGTTCTTCGCGCGCAACTCGACGCGCAGCGCGTACAGGAGGTCCGGGATCACCACGCTCGGATCGATGTCGCCGGGCGCCACCACGAGGGTGCCGTCCCCCGCCGTCTGGTCGATCCGCTCCGGCAGCCCGGCCGAGCGGAGCGCGCTCAGCATGACCTCGTTCATCTCGTCCTGCGCGAAGAGCTGCTCAGGCGTACGCCGGGTGCTCCAGCGGACGATGTCCGCCGCGCAGCACAGGGCCGTCCGCGCGTCCGCGCTCATGCCAGCCAGACCTTCCCGCCGCCCACGGCGACCGGCCGGAAGCCGTCCGGGGAGAGGTCGAGACGAAAGCCGGGCGCGACGTAGTGCTCGTACAACGCCTGCGGCAGGACCACCGTGAACGGCGCGCCGACGTCCACCTCGGCCGCGACCTGGCGGGCCAGCCGTTCGGCGACGCGCGGGACCTGGCCGACCTGCTGCCCGTCCGGGACGCCGACGGCGGGACCCATGGCGAACGCGACGAGCAACCGGATCCGGGCGTCCGGGACGCGCCGCCCGTTGTACAGGGCGAGCCGGGGCGCCGCCCGGCGCGGCACCTCGGCCAGAACGGACGGCACGTCCGCGTCGGCGGGCAACGTCACCGCCCATCCGTCCGCACTCGCTCGGGTCCAGGTCCCGTGGGACGGGACGCCTGCCTCCTCCAGCGTGCCGCGAATGATCTTTTCAACGTTGCGGAGGGTCGAAACCGACCGGCGAATGGCGCTCGCGTCGTCGCGAACATGCCAGAACAGATGAAGTTGGTGAGATACATATGTCATGGTTAACGACGTTAACTCCCGTGGACGGGAGGGGCGGGCGTGACTGCCCTTCCTGTGTACCATTCGATGCATTCGCCTATGCACCCGCACGCGGAGAACGGGGGTGGGCTTCGCGTGCCGAAGTACGAGCTCGGTGCGGCCGGAAACCGCACGAGATCATTTTGGAACTCACGATGATCGACAAGTATGACGCCGACGCTCTGGTCCGGCGGCACTGGGACACCTGGCCGGACGCCAGCTTCCTGTCCGGCCTGCCCGACCAGGACGCCAAGGACCTGCTGAGGCGGGGGAAGCCGCAGGCCCACGGCGAGGGGGTGACCCTGATCCGGGAGGGCGAGCCGGGTGACTCGGTGTTCCTACTGGTCCATGGCGCGGTCAAGGTCTTCACCGATCGGAAGCCGGGTGAGTGCGTGCTGCACGACATCCGCTCCAGCGGCGACGTCGTCGGCGAGTTCGCGTTCATGGACGGCGGCCCGCGCAGCGCCACGGTCAGGACCAGCTTGCGCGACAACCTGGTGGTGGACGTCCCGTTCGCCGCGCTGAGCGAGATCGCCCGCGAGAGGCCGCAGATCCGCCGCGGGCTGGAGGTGGCCATGGGGGAGAAGGCGCGGGCGCAGATGAGGCGCCACTCGGACGGCCCCCGCAGCCTGGAGATCCGCCTGGCGCGCGCCCTCGTCGAGCTGACCGAGCGCCACGGCCGCGAAACCCCTCACGGCCTCAAACTGGCCGTCGGGATGACCCAGGAAGAACTCGGCTCGTACATCAGCACCAAGCGCAACAGGGTGAACGGCGTCCTGAGGAGGCTCGGCAGGGACGGCGTTCTCAAGACCGGGCGGAGGGTCATCATTGTGCTGGACATGCAACGGCTCAAAGAGCTGGCGCGATCCTGACCGTTGTGTCATGGACCGTGCACAGCGCCGATCCGATGGCCCAACCCGCTTCGCAACACTTCGCGTGGCGCGGCATGCTCTACCGCTATGAAGAACGCGACACGGCAACGTGGCCGTGCGGGTCCACTGCATCTTCTCGTGACGTTCGGCCCGGCCACGGGACGTCCCGTACACGTCCGGACCCGGCAGTTGAACCTGATGAAGACGTTCATGGACGGCGCCGCCGAGGCCGTCGGCGCCCCTCAGGACGCGGTGGTCAGGGTCGGGGAGGCCGACGGCCTGCTCTACGCGATGCCCGTGGCGACCGACCACGACGGCGCCGTGGAAAGGCTGCCCGACTCGCTGCTGCGCCAGCTCGCGCGGCACAACCGGCACGCCGACGAGGCCGACCAGGTCGCGGCGATCCTGGCGTTCTCCTGCGGCCCGAGCGAGGAGGTCCCCGGCGGCCTCATCGGCCCCGGACGCGACCACGCCGTCCGCCAAGCCGAACTCCGATGGCTTCAAGCGCGCCTGAGTCTCGCCCAACCCGGAACCGTCCTCGTCGTCATCGACGACGGCCTCTTCCGCAACTACGTCGAACCCGAGTTCGGCGAGAACCTACACGCCGGCGACTTCATCAAGGTCCCCACAGACCCACCGGCCTGGCTGTGCGTGAAGCCACCCCCGTCCCGCCCCACCACGACACTCGTTCCCTTTCGCCTGCCCATCGCCCGTGCCGTACCGCCATCCCCCAACCGCCGCCTGGCACTGGCCGCCGCCCTGGTCCTCCTCACCCTCGGCGGCCTCCTCGGCTGGAAACTCCTAGTAACCGCCCCCGCCCACACCCGCGGCGACCCCTACGCCCCACCCTCACCCGACTCGACGTCCCACCTCAGGGCACCGGCTTCGCGAGTGAGTGAGGAATTCTTCGCATATCTTCGCACATCGGACAGATGTGCATAATTAACCTGACTGGTTTACCTTCTCGGAGTTGCAGAATAGTCTGACTGGTATGCCCCCGGCGGGAGCGGCGGCCGCATCCCCGCGCGTATGGCCGTGATCTCGCTCGTCCGCTGCCTGAGCTGCGGAGGTGCCTCTCTCCCATGGTCATGGACGCCTGGCCCGCGGCTCGTGACATCCCATGCCCGACCCGGGCCTGGGGGGCCGATGGCCTTTGATCGGAAGGACCCGAGCCGCCCGCCGGTCGACCATCCCGACAAGCCGGATGCGAAGGATGCCGATCCCCAAGCCGGCGGGGTAGGGGTAAAGGACGATCCCGGCTCGCCGAGCCAGCCGTCCCGCCTCGCCAGCAAGAGGTACGCGAGCCTCAGCGCCGAGGAACGCAGGGAACTGGACGACAAGAACGCCGGTTCGCGCCCTGAACCCACCGGCCGAGGGCGCACGGAAAGGGCCGAGGAAAGCACTTCCGACTCGCAGCGCTCGGGCTGGCGACCACCGCCGGACGATCCCGGCTCGCCGGGCCGGCCGTCCCGCCTGGAGTCGCGCGAGATCGCCGCCAACGCGTGGAGGCGCAGGCCGGAGGCTATCGAACCTGTCCAGCTCGCCGAGGCCAACGGCGAGCGGAAACAGCCACAGCCCGAGCAGGCGCCCCAGGAGGCAGGGGGCGATCAGGAGTTCGACGAGGGCTCGGATCGTCTGGCGGTCGAGGCGCACGACGACAAGGGCGATCAGAACGCCGCCGACCCCGGTGACGAGTCTCCAGCCGACACAGAGCGGACGCGCGACAACGACGCCTCGGCCGTCCCGGTCGGCGAACGCACGGAGCCGAGTCCTGGCGACGACGGTAACGGCACGGACCTCCCCGCACCTGCGCAGGACGCGCCGCCTGCCGGCCCGTTCGAGGATCCCGACCCCGGGCGCCGCTCCACTGAGGCGCCGGAACGATCCGAGGTCCCACCCGAAAGGGAAGGGAACGCCAGGGCGCCCGAAAGCGAGGCGCGGGATGGCGCCGAGTCCACCGGCACAGGCGATGGCCAAGATGTTGGTGCCAGGCTTCCCACTTCGATTGTTGGCACCCGCCCTGGGGGCGGCTTGTTGCGCGGTGGGGACACCTTCGCCGTCCGTCCCGGCGACCCGGTCCCTGATGTTGGCGAACGCGGCCGGGGACTTGAACGGGTCGATCCCGGCGACACGGTCGAGGGCCGTGGCGAAATACCTTCCGACCTGGAAGAGGAGAAGGACCTACGAGAGCCCGACCCGGATCACGCCCGGCGTCGTGCTCGCATGAAGGATAAGCTGCGGCGGAAAGGCCAGGATGGTCTTGATGTCGTCAGGAAGGGTGGCAACAAAGCCGATGACCTGCTGAAGTCCCCGAAGGGAGACGATCTCCGGGCGAGCACCGTACGAGACAGCGGTCATATGGAACCCCCTCCCGATAAACCGCTCAAAGGAGGGGATCTCATCGTCGGCTTCGTGGCGTTCGGAGCCGTCACCGCCTATGCTCTGCGGCGGCTTCGGGAAAAGGTCGGAGGTAGTGAACGATAATGCCGGTTTCCGATAGGCAGATGGCTGCCCTCAAGGCGCTGCTCTCAGGTCGACCGGACGAGCATGAGCGCCTGATCGACGAGATCGAGCGGGTCGAAGGCCCGGATGCCGGTGGCAGGCACTCCGTCCTGATCGCCGCCGGCATGTTCGAAGCCGCCGAGAAGCGGTTCATCCGGAACGGCAGGTACGCCTCCAAGGAAGAAATCATCGCATATGTCGCCTCGGTCCGATCGAGAAGCGAGGCCGCGGCCAACGACCTCGACGCGATGCTCGCCGAACGCGTCCTGCTGGCCGCGCTCGACCAGGGCGAGATCGACGACATCGATGACGAGGCTGTCGTGATGACGCAATTGCTGCTGATGGCGGCACTGGTCGGGGACGAGGAGTATTCGGAGGAAGAACTGGACGGCTTCCTCGCACTGGTCAGGCGCACGGCGGACGAGTGGCTGGAGCCGTGACACGAAACCTGCCTCGGGTTGGTGGGGGCGGGCGGTCGGTGGGTGGCCGGAGGATTGGGTGATGGAGCCGCCGGACATCGAACTGCTGGATGAGGATCTCGAGCCGCTGCGGCGGTTCATGGTGGGGGATCTGGAAGGACTCGCCGACCTGGACGAGGATCCGGAGAATCCGCGGTCGAAGGCGGTGTGGTTCCTGTTCGTCTCGGCGTTCACGATCGCCGTGCGGTGGCGGTTCGGCGAGTCGTACAGCCGCGGAGCGGTGATCAAGTTCGTCGCGGATCTGCGGGTATCCCTGGGCAAGGACAGAGACGAACTGGACCCCAAGGTCGCTGAGGAATGGATCCGGAGCGCTCTGGGCCTGCTGTCGAACGAAGAGCAGCTTCGCGTCCATGAGGACCTGGACGCATCGGTGGACGCCACCATCCTCATTCTGGAAAGGCTGCGGGACGAGAACGTCGTCGGCGATGCGGGCTTGGACGCCTTCCTGGAGGCGACCATGGACTACGCCAGGAATATGCAGGAGAAGCTGCCGAGTGTCTGGGACGAGATCCGTCCTTGGGCTGAGAAGCACGTGCCGCAAGGTGGCGGCCCGGCCGAAGCCTGAACGCATCAGTAGCCAGGGTCTCCTCTGGTATGCGTCCCGTGCCAGCGGCGGCGGCGCTTGATGGCGGTCGATGAGATGACGCATGGCACCCTGGTTGAGCCGTGGGCGTCGCCGGTTCGCCTTTCGGGATTTGTGTCAGGCGGTACGGTTCGGGCCTTGCGGGCGTGAGAGGTTCGGGGGGATCGGGCCCGGGCGGGGTGGGCTCATCGCCTCCGGACGATCAGGAGCGTGGCGAGCAGCAGCGCGGCGGTGTCCGTGATGACGGTGACGATGATCGGCTGGGCGTGCGCGTGGGCGACGGCGGCCAGCACGAGGTTGATCAGCGCGAGGGCGATGCCGAGGTCGTGGCCCGGCCGCTCCCGTTCCGGGGTCCGTTCGTCGTTCCGTCCCTGGGTCGGCTCTTCGGAGTTCACCGGTCTCCCCTTCCTGGGTTCCTGAGGTTCGCAAGGGGGGTTCCTGGACGGCGTCCCGTGTGAAAAGCCCATGCCGTCGCGGCCCGGACGGAAAATCTTCGGCTCTCCTCTTCACGTTCGGCGCCACTGGGCGACCTGACTGTCACAACGGCCGGAGTGAGGAGGGTCCACAAGTGGAGGGGCACAGGGACGGTTCGGCGGCCGAGGCCGTGTCCGCCTCCGCGGCGGGCCCTTCGGCGCCGGACGCCTCCGGGAAGGAGTTCGAGACATTCGCCGAAGCCCACTACCGCCTCCTCAACGGCTTCGCCCACCTGATCGGGGTGCCGCCGGACGTGTCGGAGGACGTGGTGGAGAAGGCACTCGAAGATCTCTGGAGGAACTGGGACAGGGTCGAGTCACCGCTGGCCTGGGCCCGCAAGGCGATCGTGAACATCGACCGCGCGCGGATCAGGAAGGAACGGAACCGGGCGAGGGCGGAGGCTCGCTACCACCATGAGAGGCGATTGACGGGGGTGCCGGATCACACCATGACGAGTCTCGAAGACCACCAGTGGGTAGAACAAACTCTCGAAGTGCTCCCCCCGAGACAGCGAGAGGTCTTCCGGTGCCACCTGGAGGGATTGACGACCGCGGAGATCTGCGAGCGGCTGGGGACGCGGCCGGACAACGTCCGGCAGAACCTGAGGCTCGCGAGGAGGACCTTGCGCGGCCATCTGGAAGCGCGGAGAGAACGTGAGCCCGCGGCGGACCGCTCAGCCGCCAGGCAGCGAGAGGAGGGCAGCCGGTGAACCATCCACGCTCGGAAGGCGATGACAGGCCGTCCGCCGCGTTCGAGGAACAGGAGGAACCGCAGGAGACGCTGGCCGAACTGCTGGGCGATGTCCTCGATCTCTCCGAGGAGATCAATGCCCGCATCACCGACGAGGAGGTCCGGGGACGCGTCCAGCGCATCCTGCGAAGGGTCGCCGACGATCCGTCCGGCTCGGACGACGCGCCAGGCGGGGAGGACGCGTCGTCCGGGGGCACGGCAGGAGGCGCCGACCACGACCCGGCCTGGGACCTGCTGCCGATGCGGCGGGTCGTCGCGCGTGCGCTGCTGGACGAGCGCGACATCCACCTGCTGACGTTGCTCGCGGAGGGCCTGCCGACGTCCGGCGTCGCCATGCGGCTGGACGTGGCCGAGCCGCGGGTGCGCGACGAGGTGCACGCCATCTGCCAAAGGATCGGGGTGGACAAGCCGATCCACGCGGTGGTGTGGGCGGCGCAGCAGGATCTGCTTCCCCGGGTCGTCCCCCGATCGGAGGCGACGACGTCCGGGTTCGTGGACGAGCCGCGACCACCGTACGTGCCCGCCGGGCCGCCGACCGCGTCCACGTTCTGGGACTCGCTGACCGCGCGGGAACGCGCCGCGCTCGGCGGCATCGCGGAGGAGGTCCGGTACTCCCGTGGCGAGGTGCTGTGGCGGGAGGGCGAGGTCGCCGACGAGATGCTGGTCATCCGCTCGGGATGGGTGCGGATCTTCACCGAGCGGGACGGGACGGAGCACACCGTCGCGTTCCGCGGCCCCGGCGAGGTCATCGGTGAGAGGGCCGCGCTGCTGCTCCGCGAGCGCTCCGCCACCGTCGTGGCGCTGGACGAGGTCAGCGGCCTCTGCCTCGGGACGATGGGGTTCGCCCGGTTCGCGTCCGCGCATCCGCGCGTCCTGGCGATCCTGGAACGGGAGATCTACAACAGGCTCACCGACAAGCCGGGCGCGGTGCCGCCCGGTCCCCCCGAGCTGTCGCGGCGGGTGGAGGTCGGGGGGTTCAGGGAGTTCACGGGACAGGTGTGCTCGATCCTGTTCACCGACATCGCCGGGTTCGGCGCCGCCGAGCGCACCGACGGGGACCGCGCGAGCATGCGCGCCGCGATGTACGACATGTTGCGCGACTCGATGGACGCGTCCGGGGTGCCGTGGGACGGCTGCATCCGTGAGGACCGCGGCGACGGCGCCCTCATCGTGGTGCCGCCGTGGATCCCGACCAGTCCGGTCTTCGACGCGGTGGTCGACCGGCTCGCCCCGTCGCTGCGGCGGCACAACCGCGGCTCGCCGCGGGCGCGGAACCTCAGGTTGCGGGTGGTCGTGCACGTCGGGCCCGTCATGGCCGACAGCATGGGCATCGCCGGTGCGGCGATCATCCATGCGGCGCGGCTGCTCGACCTGCCCGCGTTCAGGGAACGCTTCGCGGCGAGCGGCGCCGACCTGGCCCTCATCACGTCGCCGTTCGTGTACGACTCGGTGATCGCGCAGGGCCCGGCCGACGCCGCGCCGTTCGAGCCCGTTCAGGGAAGGGTCAAGGACATGCCCCTGACCGGCTGGATGCGGCTGGCCGACGAGAGGGAGGCGCCGCGCCCACGGCCCGCGCCGCCCCCGGCGCCGGCCTCCACCCCGCTGCCCGTCGTCCTGTCCCAGCGCGAGGCGGAGATCGTGGAACTGGTCACCGCCGGCTACACCGACGCCGAGATCGCCGACTGGCTCAAGCTCGAAGAGGACACGGTCAGGGAACGGCTGCGCCGGATCCGCCGGAAGTACCCGTCCTCTCAGCCGGACCCGGTCCCGCTCGGCCTCACCCTCGCCGACCTGGACCGCCGCCTCGCCGTAGGAGCCTGACCCTGGGCACCGGCCCCACCCCGGTGCCCAGCCCCTACTTGATCAGGACGCGCCGCGTTCGATGGGGACGACCTCCAGTTCAACGCCGTAACGGTGGCTCAGTGTCCGGTCGAGGTGGGCGAGGGCGATCTGGGCGTGGGGGAACAGCGTCTCGGCGGTCAGCGGGGTCTTGCGGTCGGCCATCATCGCCAGCACGACCTTCCGCGGACGCCACCCGTCCGGGAGGGAGCGGGTGCCGTGGCTCGCCTCCTGGACCCGCTGGGCGAACTTCTGCCGGACGTCCTCACGCAGCCAGAGCGCCTCGGTGGAGTTGAGCGCCTGGTTGAACTGGTGACTGAAGGGGCTCGTGCCCTTCCCCGCCTTGACGTGGATCAGCTCGAATCCAGGGCCGAGCAGGTCGCACCCCTCGAAGCCGCGAAGCCCATGGAAGGAGGTGGGCACGAACTTCCCGTCGAGGTTGAGGAAGGAGGCGGGGCCGAGCGTGTCCTCCACCAGCTCGTTGTAGAGGGTCTCGCCCCTCTTCTTGGAGCCGGGGGGCGGGGTGAGGTCGGGCGGCCAGGGCGGCAGCGCCACGCAGGGCGGGTCCTTGAAGAGCGCGGCGATCCGGCGGCGGACGGCCGTGAAGTACTCGGCTCCGCCCTTGTACCAGGCGCCCTCGACCAGGAAGTACTCGTCGTCGAGGGACACGGCCGCCTCGATCCACCGGTCGGCGGTGCTCCGGCCGAGGAGCAGACGCCCCTCATCATCGGCGAAGATCCGCACTTCTCCCTTCCGCAGCGCGGTGACGGGCGCCACCCGGTGCTGGACGCGGCACCTGCCCACGATGTGGTCGAGGTCGACGAAGCGGCGAAGCGGCGGCGTACCGGGACCGATCTTGATCTGGAAGCTCCGCCCCTGCTCCACCACGTCGGCGAGGTCGACGGGGACGGCGGGGGCGAGCCGCATCCCGGCGGTCTCGTCCCCGGCGGAGCGCAGCCGCTCGTCGAGCCGCCTGTCGAGGGACGCGAGCAGGCGCTTGTCGCGGACGGGCATCGTCGCCTCGACGAAGGCGAAGTCGGGCTGCACCTCCCGCGCGCAGATCTCGGAGATCCTGCGGAGCAGCGCGACGAGCCGGGACGGTTCCAGCGGGATCCGCAGCCGGAGGCCCGCCGCGCCGTCGACCCGCACCGGCCTGCCGCGCTCCAGGCCGAGGTCGTTCGGGTCGACCTTGCCGGCGAGCCCGCGGACCAGCTCGGTGTACTCGCTGACGCCGATGTGCCCGATCGGGATGCCGGACGGTACGTGGGTGGAGTCCTGGCGGCCGAGCCCGGTCATGGACCGCCGTACGACGCCCCGGACCTCCTCCGCGTCCACCGCGCGGATGGTGAACCTGAGCCCGAAGCCGTGGTCCTTGAACTGGTCGGGGATGGCCCGTGAGCCGGCGCCGAAGCCGATCGCGTACGTGTCGTCCCCCACTTCGACGAACAGCAGCGCACCGCAGTTGACGCTCTCGTAGTCGTGGGGCAGCGGCCCGACGAGCAGGCTCGCGGCCTTCGCCCATGGGGCGGGCGCGGGGCCGTGCCGCCAGTGGATGACCACGGCCGTCGCGCCGTCCCATTCGAGCAGTTTGAGACCGTTGTGCGCGGTCTCGTCGAGGTAGCTGCCCGCCAGCTCGTCGAACAGGGCGGGAAGGTCGGGGGCGCCATCGGAGCGCCGGTGGATCGTGACTTCGTAAGTGAGGGTTGACAAGGCGGATCTCCAGAGGACCTCGCGTCCGGGACGGCCGGAGCGATCGCGAGAGATGCGGAAAGGGAAGGGGTGCGCGCGGCTTGCGCGAAGCCTGCGCCTCATGAGGACGCTGAGCCAGAAGTGGCGACGTACACAGGATGGCAGAGCACGTTAGCGTCGTCAACATGTTTCGCTATTGAGCATGTGCTCACGGGCGTGTACGTTGCCGACCATGAAGGATGACGAGGTGGCGCTGGTACCGCCGGCGGAGATCGCGCGGATGGCGGGCGTGACCCGGGCGGCCGTGTCGAACTGGCGCCGCCGTTACTCCGACTTCCCCCAGGCCGCGGGCGGCACGGCGAGCGCCCCGCTGTTCGCGCTGCCCGAGGTGCGCGGCTGGCTGGAACGGACGGGCAAGGGCCAGCGCCTGGCCGGGGAGGTCAGGCTCTGGCAGGCGCTGCGCGCCGAGCGCGGTAACGACATGATCGGCGCCCTGGTCGCGGTCGCCGCCCGGCTCCAGGGAGAGCGCGCCGGGCGTCCCCTCGGCGGAGCCACCGCGGAGCTGGTCGACGAACTGGTCCGCGATCGCACGCCCGGGGAACTGGTCCGTGACCTCGCGGAGCGCTTCGTCGCGTCGGAGACCCGCAGCGGGGGCGAGCATGTGTCGACGGCACCGCTGGTGCGGGCCGTGTGCCACTTCGCCGGCGACACGAGCGGGGTCGTGTACGACCCGGCCTGCGGCATCGGCGACCTGCTGCTGTCGGTCGGCGGCGACGGCGTGAGCACCAGGGTCGGGCAGGACGTGGCCGAGGGACTGCCGGACCTCGTCCGGCTGCGCGCGGCGGTCGAGCGGCGGCGCGGGACGGTCCGGACCGCTCGGGGCGACTCCCTGCGCGACGACCGCTTCCCTGACGTGAAGGCTCATCTGGTGGTGTGCGACCCGCCGTCCGGCCAGGCCGACTGGGGACGCGACGACCTGCTCCTCGACCCGCGCTGGGAGATCGGGCTGCCGCCCAAGGCGGAGAGCGATCTGGCCTGGCTACAGCACTGCTACTTCCACACGCTGCCCGGCGGCCGGGCGGTGGTGGTGCTGCCCGCGTCCGCCGCCTACCGCAGGTCGGGCCGCCGGATCCGTGCCGAGCTGGTGCGCGGCGGCGTCCTGGACACGCTGGTGGCGCTGCCGGGCGGGCTCGCCGCCGGGCATTCCGCCCCGGTCCACCTGTGGGTGCTGCGCCGTCCCGTGCGGACGCCGGGACCGGACGCCAAGGTGCGCATGGTCGACCTGTCCGACGCCGATCCCAACGGTCCGATGGAGCCCGCCGCCGATCGGGTCGCGTCCGTCCCGGCCCTGTCGCTGCTGGACGAGGACGCCGATCTCACGCCGTCCCGGCATGTGGCCGCCCGCCAGCCGGGTCCCGTCGCCTACCGCAAGGCGCGCCAAGAGCTGCGCGAGGCGCTGTACGGGTTGGGTGACGCACTTCCCGACCTGCCCGAAGGCGACCGCGACATCACGGCGACCCTGAACGTGAACGAGCTGGTGCGGGGCGGCCTGGTCGAGGTCAGGGACGGCCGGCCGGTGTCCACCACCGACCAGCTCGACACGGATTTCCTCGTGGGCTTCCTGCGCAGCGCGGCCAACACCCGGCGCAACACCAGCGGTTCCGGCACCCACCGTGCCGACCCGCGCGGCGCCCGCGTCCCGCAGATGGAGGCGGAACGTCAACGCGCGTACGGCGAGGTCTTCCGAGAACTGGAGAGTTTCGTGCAACGCCTGGAAGAGGCGGCCAGGATAGGACGCCGGGCCGTGGACCTCGCCTACGACGGCCTCACCAGCGGGACACTGAACCCGCCCGCCCGAACGGCGGCGCGGTCCGAGAGTACGAGGACGGGACGGAAGGATGACGAGTGAGCGCTGACCAGAACCTGTCCGCCTTCATCTGGTCGGTGGCCGATCTGCTGCGCGGCGACTACAAGCAGTCGGAGTACGGGAAGGTGATCCTCCCGTTCACGGTGCTGCGCCGCTTCGACTGCGTCATGGAGCCCACCCGCCAGGCCGTCTGGGACAGAGACGAGTCCTACAGGCGGGACCAGGGGCAGGACACCCCTCCCGCGCTGCTGAAGGCGGTCGCGGGGTTGCCGTTCTACAACACCTCCCGGCAGACCTTCCGGACGATCGGCGCCGATCCCGCGCAGGTACGCAAGAACCTCATCGACTACGTCAACGGCTTCTCCACCGAAGTCGCCGAGATCATCGATCACTACGCGTTCCACGTCCAGATCGAGCGTCTGGACGCCGCCGGGCTGCTCTATCAGGTGGTGCAGAAGTTCGCCGACCCCGAACTCGACCTGAGCCTGTCCCGGGTCAGCAACGAGGACATGGGGCGTCTCTTCGAGGAACTGATCCGGCGGTTCTCGGAACTGTCGAACGAGACGGCCGGTGAGCACTTCACCCCGCGCGAGGTCATCGAGCTGATGGTCGAGCTGCTGCTGGCCCCGGACGCGGACGCGCTGACCGGCCCCGGCACGGTCATCGACATTCTCGACCCCGCCTGCGGGACGGGCGGGATGCTGGCCGCCGCCGAGGAGCACATCCGGGCCATGAACCCGCGCGCCCGGATCAACCTCGCCGGGCAGGAGCTCAACGCCGAGTCCTACGCGATCTGCCGGTCGGACATGCTGATGAAGGGCTACGACGAGAAGAACTCGGCGATCCGTTTCGGCAACTCGTTCAGCAACGACCAGCACGAGGGCAAGACGTTCCGTTACATGCTCGCCAACCCGCCCTTCGGCGTGGAATGGAAAAAGGTCGAGAAGGCGGTGAAGGACGAGCACCGCGATCTCGGCCACGCCGGACGCTTCGGCGCCGGACTGCCCCGCATCAACGACGGCTCCTTCTTGTTCCTTCAGCACATGATGCACAAGATGAAGCCCGTCACCGCGGACGTGGACGGCACCCTCCGGGGCTCCCGGATCGCCATCGTCTTCAACGGCTCGCCGCTGTTCACCGGTGGCGCGGGGTCGGGCGAGTCGGAGATCCGCCGCTGGATCATCGAGAACGACTACCTGGAAGCGATCGTCGCCCTGCCGGACCAGCTCTTCTACAACACCGGCATCTCCACGTACTTCTGGATCATCACCAACAACAAGGCGCCCCGGAATGAAGGAAAGGTCATCCTCCTGGACGCCCGCGACCAATGGACGAAGGTCCGTAAGTCCTACGGGGAGAAGCGCAAGGAGATCAGCAAGCCCCAGCGCGACCACGTCTGCGCCATCTACCGGGACGCGTTCGAGATCGCCGCGGATACCGAGCACCCCGACCACGCCAAGGTGAAGATTTTCGACAACGAGGACTTCGGCTACCAGCGCATCACCATCGACCGCCCGTTGCGCAGACGGTACGAGGTCACGGAGGAAACCCTCGCCCTGCTCGCGGAGTCATCGGTGGTCCAGAAGTACCCGCTGCGCGAAGAACTGCTGGACGGCCTCAAGCATCTCCTCGGGACGGTCGAGAAGAGCCGCACCAAGTTCCGGGAGAAGATCGCCGCGACGTATATCGAGCAACAGGTCACCTTCCCACCGGACAGGGTCGAGAAGGCGGTACTGAACGCCTTCGCCATCCCCGACCCGGAGGGCGAGCCGGAGATGGAGAAGGGAAAGCCCGTCCACGACCCCGATCTCCGCGACGCCGAGAACGTGCCGCTCACGGAGGACATCGACGAGTACTTCGACCGCGAGGTCAAGCCCCATGTACCGGACGCCTGGATCGCCGAGATCAAGGACCCCAAGACCAAGCAGACTACCAGGGCCAAGATTGGCTACGAGATTCCCTTCACGCGGTATTTCTATACCTATACCCCACCCCGGCCACTGGAGGAGATCGACGCCGAACTCAAGGAGCTAGAGGCCCAGATCCAGGCCCTCCTCGGCGAGGTGACCAGGTGACGAGCCGATCTGATACACCGATTAAGCGTGTAGCCAGGGTGCGGTACGGCTTGGCGCAGCCCCCGCAGTCCTCTACTAGCGGTGTCCCGATCCTGAGGGCCACTAATATTTATAGAGGATCTATTCGTTCTGAGGGGTTGATCTACTCCGCTCTTGAAGATATCCCACTTGATCGCGCGCCACTGTTGGAGGCGGGCGAGATCTTGGTTGTCCGAAGCGGTGCATATACCGGAGATTCTGCTCTGGTAACCCCCGAATGGGAGGGTGCAGCTCCTGGATATGACCTGAGAATCACTCCTGAACACGTGGAGCCGAGGTACTTGGCCTTCGCTCTCCTCAGCGCGCCCGTTCTGCATCAGATAGAGGTCGCAAGTAGCCGGGCGGCTCAGTCTCACTTGAATGCGGAAGAGCTTGGCGAGGTAAGAGTATGCCTTCCTCCATTGGAGGAGCAGCGGCGGATCGCGGACTTCCTCGAGGGTGAAACCGTCAGGCTAAAAAAATTGAGAGCGATGGCTTTGCGGCTCCGCGATCTACTGCAGGCTCGTCGCAAGGCCGTGATCTTCGCGCTGGTGACCGGGGCTGATTGGTCGTCGAAGGTGAGTTCTGGGCTGCCATGGGTTGAGTCAATCCCTGCGCACTGGAGATCTGCTAAAATCAACTATTTTGCCAGAATGGGAAGTGGTCACACGCCGAGTCGAAATCGGCCAGAATGGTGGATCAACCCGGAGTTTTGCTGGATTACCACGGGCGAGGTTGCTCAGGTTCGTGATGATCGGGCCGAGGTGATCACGGAAACGAGGGAGCGGATCAGTAAAGCTGGCCTAGAGAATAGCTCAGCTGAACTCCATCCGGCGGGAACGGTCGTGCTGTGCAGGACGGCGTCCGCTGGATATTCGGCAGTGATGGGCAGCCAGATGGCCACGAGCCAAGACTTTGTGACTTGGACCTGTGGGGAAGAACTAGATCCATTCTACTTGTTGTGGTGCCTCCGGGCAATGAGAGATGATCTTCTTGGGAGGCTGGCCACCGGATCGACTCATAAGACGATTTATGTGCCAGACCTGCAAATGTTGAAGATTCCGGTTCCGCCCATAAGCGAGCAACAGAAAATCGTGGCTCGCATTCGCGCCAGCAACGCCGAAATAGATGCTCTCCTGGATTTGGTTGACAAGCAGCTGAAACTCCTGGAGGAGCGGCGGCGGGCGTTGATTACGGCGGCGGTTACGGGGCAGTTGGATGTGACCACTGCACGAGGGGCCTAAGGATCAGTAGGCAACACCCCCGGACCGCGGCCGGGGGTGTTGTGGTATTGGGAGGTTACTTCTTGGTGCGAATTATCAGGGCTGCGAACGCGCTGTGGTCCAAGTGCAGCTTCGGCCCGTCCGCATCCTTGCTATCGCGGACGACGACCTGTGTTCCGTTGCGGGCCACTTCAACACAACCCCCGCCAGAACTGCCGCTGTAGCTTGACTTTTGCCACCCCGAATTGTCCAAAGCCCTCCTTTGTGGTTGATAGGGGCTGAGTGGTCTACTTTTTGGCGTGTGCCAAGAGGGCAGCAAACGTGTTGTGGTCCAAGTGCAGCTTCGGGCCGTGTGGGTCCTTGCTGTCGCGCACGGCGATCTTAGCTCCGTTGCGGGCTACCTCGACACAGGACCCGCCCGAGCTGTCGCTGTAGGTGGCCTTACGCCACGTCAAATTTTCCAATGTTCCTCTTTAGTGCGATGAATAAGATCGATACTCATGCCGACTGGTAGTGCCTGCGCGCGTATCGCCGAAAAACGCTGTTCTAGCGTGGCAACATCCTTGTGCGCGTCGAGAATCATTCCACGCGCTGACGTCTCCACGTAGCCGACTTCGACACCCCTGGCGAGCTTGGCGAGCATGAACTCACCTGCGTTGCCGGGGTGGATCTGTCCGTTGGGGACGACCTGGATGCTTACGTGCGGTGAAGCGGCATCACAAAGTCGTTCGAGTTGTGGTCGCATCACCTCCGCGCCGCCCACGTCGTACCACAGGACGCACTCGGGGAGAAGATACACAAGGCTTGGGGGGTTCGCCTTGGTGAGGATGGTTTGCCGGGCCATGCGCGCGTCGACCAGCGCGTTGTCGCCGTTCAGGAGCTTTCCCGCGTAGTCCTCCGTTTGGAAGAGCCCGTGGACCACGGACGGGTTGTAGACGCAGAGAGCTTCCGACTCGTCCTCGATGATCGGCCACTCGACGAACCACTCGGGGACGGGGTTGCCGGGGCGGCGGGAGAACAGGCCGTCCCACAGGTGGACCAGGGCCTCCCTGGTGTCCAGGATCGCGTCGCAGGCTATGGCGAAGCCGCGTTCGCAGCCGGACTCGGCGCGTTCGACCGCGCCGATGAAGCTGGGGGAGTAGTTGATCTGCTCCGCGAGCTGGGCGATGGACAGCCCCATCATCTCGCGGTAGCGGCGGACCTCGGACCCGAACAGGTGGGCCGCGCCGTCGCTGGGGGTCAGCCGCTTGGGGGGTTGCGGCACTGCATCCTCCTCATGACCAGTGGATGACCAGAGATCACCAGTGCCCGCCATTGATGGCCGGACTTTGACCCGGTGCGCTCGTTCTTTCTTACCAAGAATCACGCTCGGCGCCAGAGTAAGCGTAAGAACGGCGGAAAGGAAACGCTTCATGTCCGATTTGCTTGTTTTGAAGGCATTGCCGCAGGCGATCAAGGAGGCCCGGGATTTCGTGGCCTGCGTGGCGGGCAGGCACGGTCTCGACGACTACATCCCGCGGCTGGTGGCGAGCGAGCTGGTGACCAATGCGTGGCGGCATTCCTCAAAACAGCAGGACATCGTCCTGCGTGCCTTTCTGGCAGAGGACGCGCCGGTTCGTTTGATCATCGAGGTGTGGGACGCCGACCCACGGCCGCCCGTCCTGTGCGCCCCTGGTGAGTCGGACGAGTACGGCCGCGGGATTCTGCTGCTGTCCAGCGTCGTCGTCCGATGGGGCACCCGCCCGTCCGCCGGAGGCAAGGTCGTCTTCGCCGAGGTGGCGTGAGACGGGTGGCGCGTCCGGACTTTCCGGCCGTCACCCAGTTGCTCCGGTGGTTCGGCCTGGATCGGCACGCGGAGGCGGTCCCTCATCACCGAGTTGATGCCGAGCGCCATCAAGGCCGGCCGTCTTCCGAACATCGTCCGCGCGCCGGACGCCGCGGCCCGACCCGGCGCGAGCCGGATTCCACCCCTTGGGCGTCAGGTCCGGGTGGCGCGGTACTGGCGTCGCCTGTTCAGGGCATCCCTCCGGGTCGCCCGGATGGTCTGGGGTCTGGACAGCGCGAACCTGACCGACGTCCAGCCGTGTGATGGCTGAACCTCCACCACAGCCTCGGCGTTCTCAGAAGCGGAACGTTCAACGGTCACGTCCACGGGTGCGTTTCTCCCCGCCGAGGCTCGGGGTGTGGACCCGTCCGCCTCGCCCGCGTCGGACGGATCTCCTGCTCGCGCTCGCCGCCGTTGTCATCCGCCTCGTTCACCGCTTGGGCGGGGTCCGGTCTCCAGTGCCTTCGAGGTTCGGACCGCCCGGGTCGGCCGGCTTCCGCGTGCAGCCAGACCTGGCGGCTTGACCAGGCGTGTCCTCGCCGCCCTCCGTCTCACCGGCGGCAAGCGACGGTTGTCGACTCGTACCGGGGCCATGCCGCATGCTCCGCCCTGCCCTCGGCGAAGCCTGTATGCCCGCTGGCCCGATCGTCGTCCCGACCTTCCGAGAACCCGTCAGTGGCAAGCGCCGTCTCCCCGGGATACCTCATCCGCCAGAGGCCGGGCCGTATGGCCGGGTCAGGACGGCCCGACGGCTGATGTCCCCAACGAGCGGGCCACTCGGCGTGCCACGACCCCGCCCTGCCCGTGACCCGACCTTGTTCGCCGGACTGGTCGTTAACGATGTCAACATTCGTAAACCCATAGCCATTCGCTCACAGTTGGCCTACTCTGGCGTTCTGCTGGTCCAGCGTGTCGGCTGAGGGGGACCCTGTGGGTGTGAAGGTCTACCGGGAGAAGACGTTCGAGCGCACCGTCGAGATGGCGCTGCGGGAGCACGGGTGGGAGCCGGGGAGGCGGGAGAACTACGATCCCGAGCTCGGGCTCGACGTCACCGGACTCGCGGCGTTCATCGAACGCACCCAGGCCAAGGAGTGGGAACGGCTGCGGGCGGCCTACGGGGAGGACCCGGTGAAGCCGTTCGCGCGGCTGGTGGCTCGTGAGATCGACAAGCGGGGCGCGCTGGACGTCCTGCGGCAGGGCGTCAAGGACAAGGGCATCCGGTTCCGGCTCGCCTACTTCCGGCCCGCGCACACGCTGGCGGCCGGGGCGCTGGACGAGTACAACGCCAACCGGCTCGTGGTGACGCGGCAGCTGCACTACTCGGCCAAGGACCCCTTGAACTCGGTCGACCTGGCGTTCTTCGTCAACGGCGTCCCCGTGGCCTCGGCCGAGCTGAAGAACCCGCTGACGCGGCAGACCGTGGCGGACGCGCGCAGGCAGTACCGGGACCGCGATCCCAAAGAGCTCTTCTTCGCCCGGCGGACCCTCGTTCACTTCGCGGTGGATCCGGACCTGGTCTTCCTCACGACCAGGCTGGCCGGGAACAAGACGCGGTTCCTGCCGTTCAACACCGGCTCCAGCGGGCCCGGCCGCTCGGGAGGCGCGGGCAACCCGCCGCCGGGCGACTCCGGCTACCGGACGTCCTACCTGTGGGAGCAGGTGTTCCAGCGCGACGACTTCCTCGAACTGCTCCAGCAGTTCCTGCATGTCGAGGACCCTGACGCGAAGGCGGGCAAGAACCCGTCCTTCAAGCCGTTCGCCGCGCACACGCAGCCGCTGATCTTCCCGCGCTTCCACCAGTGGCACGCGGTGAAGTCGTTGACCGCCGACGCCCGTGCGCGGGGCGCGGGAGAGAACTACCTGGTCGAGCACTCCGCCGGGTCCGGCAAGTCCAACACCATCGCCTGGCTCGCGCACCGGCTGTCCACGCTGCACGACGACGCCAACGAGCCGGTGTTCGACAAGGTGGTGGTGCTCACCGACCGGCTCGTCCTGGACAAGCAGCTCCAGGACACGATCTACCAGTTCGAGCAGGTCCAGGGTGTGGTGGAGCGTATCGACACCGACTCGGCACAGCTCGCCGAGGCGCTCACCGGGGAGCGGGCGCGGATCGTGATCACCACCCAGCAGAAGTTCCCCTACGTGCTGGACAAGGTGCGCGGCCTGTCCGCCCGCAAGTACGCGGTCATCATCGATGAGGCGCACTCGTCCCAGGGCGGCGAGGACAACGCGGCGCTGAAGAAGGCCCTCGGGTCCCGGACCGTGGACGAGTCGGGCGACCCCCTCACCTCGGCCGCGCTGGCCCGGGGGAAGCAGCCGAACCTGTCGGTGTTCGCGTTCACCGCCACGCCCAAGGCCAAGACGCTGGAGCTGTTCGGCCGCAAGAACCCCGAGACGGGCAAGAACGAGCCGGTCCACGTCTACTCGATGCGGCAGGCGATCGACGAGGGTTTCATCCTCGACGTCCTGCGCAACTACGTCACCTACGCCACCTACTTCCAGCTGTCACGGGATGCCGCCGACGAGGCGGAGAAGATGGTCGACCCCCGCAAGGCCAAGGCGCAGATCGTGCGGGCCGCGCTGTGGTCGGAGGCGTCCATCGCGCTGCGCGCGAAGATCATCGTGGACCACTTCCGGTCGCACACCGCTCCGAAGCTGGGCGGACGGGCCAAGGCGATGGTGGTGACGTCGCTGCGGGCCGACGCCGTCCGGCTCTACCAGGCGATCCGCACCTATGCGGACGAACACGGATTCACCGACTGCGGCGCGCTGGTCGCGTTCTCCGGCGCGCTGCGCCTGGAGAAGAACGGCCCCGAGTACACCGAGTCCAAACTGAACGGTTTCCCGGAGCGGGAACTGCCGGCCAGGTTCGCCTACACACGTGCCGACGACAAGCGCGGCACCGGGCAACCGGAGTACCGCATCCTCGTCGTCGCGGAGAAGTACCAGACCGGCTTCGACCAGCCGCTCCTCACCACGATGTACGTGGCCAAGCCGCTCGCCGGCGTCGCGGCCGTCCAGACCCTGTCACGGCTCAACCGCACGCACCCGCGCAAGACCCAGGACGACCTGTGCGTCATGGACTTCGCGAACAAGGCGGAGGACATCCAGAAACACTTCGAGCCGTTCTACGAGACGACGATCACCGAGCCGACCGACCCCAACCTGCTGTACGACATGCAGCGGGAGGTGCTGGCCTACCGGCTCCTCGTCGAGTCGGAGATGCGGGCGTTCTTCGAGGCGCTCAGCGCCGCCGAGGCCGCCGCGTCCACCGAGGACGACCTGATCAAGGCGCACGGCAAGCTGTACCGGTGGGTCCAGCCCGCCGTGGACAGGTTCGCCGCGCTCGCCGCCGACGAGCCCGACAAGGCCGAGGCGTTCCGCTCGGCGCTGCGCGGCTTCGTCCGGGCCTACGCCTTCCTCGCACAGGTGATCGGCTACAACGACACCGACCTGGAACTGCTGTACCAATATGGCCGGTTCCTGCTCAACCGGCTGCCGCCGCGCGGCCAGGACCCCGCCGTCGACATCGGTGACATCGAGCCCACCCATCTGAAGATCGAGAAATCCGGCGAGCACGACCTGCGGCTGCGTCCCGGGGTGGACGGGGAGGTCCACGGCCTGCTGGGCGGAGCGTCCGGCGCGGCCGACGATCCCGACAAGCTGACCCTCGCCGAGCTGATCGACCTGATCAACGAGGAGTACGGGGCGGGACTGTCCACCGCCGAGAAGATCACGGTCGGCCAGTTCGTGGTGAAGGTCGCCGAGGACCCCGAGCTGGCGGCGGTCGCGTTGAACAACGACCAGGAGACCTTCGGCAGGGAGGTCGACAAGGACGCCGACCGCATCATGATCGATCTCGTGGAGGACAACCAGCAGACGGCGTTCCGCTACTTCGGCGAGGAGCCCGTCAACCGGCTGTTCAAGGAGGTCGCCAAGCGGCAGGCGTACGAGATGATTCGCCGTCCGGCGCGGCGGGAGGCCGAGCGCCGCGCGATGGCGGAACGGCTGGGCGAGATCCGCCGGGACCGCGAGGGCCGCCGTGAGTAGCGGGAGATGACCATGGGCGAGGCCGACGAGGCCGACGAGATCGGCGGGCGCGTGCTGGCCGGACGGTACCGGCTGCGCGCCCCGCTCGCCAAAGGCGGCATGGGCGAGGTCTGGGAGGCCTACGACGAACGGCTCGCCGGGCGGCGCGTCGTCGTCAAGCTCATGCTGGACGGTGGCTCCGGCGCGGGGGCCACCGCGGCCGAGGACCTGCGGGTCCGTCGCGAGCGGTTCCTGCGCGAGGTCAGGACCACCGCCGCGATCGAGCATCTCGGCGTCCCCGCGGTGTTCGACGCCGACATCGACGCCCGCACCGGCCGCCCGTACATCGCCTTGCAGATGCTCCACGGCCGGGAACTGCAAACCCTGATCGACGAGACCGACCACGCCGCCGAACCCCTGGACGTGGCGCGGGCCGCGGCGATCGGCGCGCAGATCGCGTCCGTGCTGGACGAGGTGCACCGGCACGACGTCGTCCACCGGGACATCAAGCCCGCCAACCTCATGCTGACGCCCGGCGGGATCGTCAAGGTGCTGGACTTCGGCGTCGCGGCGCTGCTCGGCTCGGGCGCCCATCCGCGGCTGACCCGGTTCGGCACGACCGTCGGCACGCCGCCCTACATGTCACCGGAACAGGCGCTCGGGAACACCGTCGGCCCCACCTCGGACGTGTACGCCCTCGCCTGCGTCCTGTACGCGGTTCTCACCGGACGCCCGCCGTTCCGCGAAACCGCGGGACGCTCCTACCAGTGGCATCACGTCCACGCGGAGCCTGAGCCGATCACCTCCGCGCGGCCGGACGTCCCGGACGAGATCGAGTCGCTGCTGCTGGACATGCTGCGGAAGGAGCCGGAGGACCGGCCCCAGGCCGCCGAGGTGTACGAGCGGCTGTTGCCCTCCGCGTCCCGTCCGGCGGCCCCGGGATTCCCTGCCGACATCGCCGAACTCGACCCGTGCCTGCCCTTCGTGCGTCCGCTGGGCGGTCGCGTGCGAAGGAGACGCACCGCGTCGCCCGCCCCTCCCAGCGGGACGGCCGCCCCCGGACCGGCGATCACCGAGGACGAGGTCACCGAGATCGGCGAGCGGGCGCAGCGCCTGATCGACGCCGGACTGTCCGTGGAGGCGCTGGACCTGCTCGAAACGGCGCTGGCGCGGGCGCAGGATCCAAGACTGATCTATGAGCTGTCCCACATGCTGGCCATGGCACGGTACTTCGCCGGCGCCTACCGGGAGGCGGCGGCCCTGTTCGCCGATCTGGGCTCGCTGGCCGTCGTCCGCTACGGACCCGACGACCCGGACGTTCCGCTGGCCCGTTACTACGTGGCGAAGTGCCGCGACGAACTGGGCGACATCAACGGGGCGGTCGAGGCGTTCACCGACGTTGCCGAGGTGACCTTCGACCCGTCCGACGAAAAGGCCGCCGACCGGCACCTGGACGCGCTTTCCTCCCTCATGCGGCTGTACGCGGTGACCAGGCGCCCGGACAGGCTCCACCGGACGGCCGAGCGCCTGCGCGAGGCGATCAGGCTGTACCGCCCGGACGACGCGGAGGCCATGCTCGCCGAGCTGGAGGCATACCTGGCCCGCCTGACCCGGTGGCTCGATGGCGGGACTACTTGATCAGGACGCGGTCGGTGGGGGCGGTCTTGTCCTCCTGCCAGCCATCGTGGCCCTTGTCGGCGGTCCAGCGTTTGCGGGCGTGGCGGATCTCCGTGAGGCCGTACGGCTGGGCGTGGGTGACGGCCCACAGGGCGACCGCCCATCCGGTCCGGGTGCTGGTGACGCGGACCGCGTCCACGGAGGGCTTGGTGGCGGTCACCGCCCGGTTCTCGTTCGTGCGCAACATGGCCAGGGGCGACTCGACCTGGAGGCGTGCGCCGAAGTTGCGGCGCATCTCGCGCAGCGCCTCGGGACGGCGGGGCGCGGTCCTGTCGTCGGGCGGGTACCAGCAGTGCACCGCGGCCCCCTGGCGTCCCGTGAAGGCGCGGGCCAGGATCTTGCCGTCGGGCTCGTGCCGGGCGTAGGCGGTGCCGTCCGCGCTGCGCTGCACCTTCTGCGCCGCGTCGTGCAGGTCGCGGTCGAGGTAGTCCTTCACCTTGACCAGGGCGTCGAAGAACTTGCTCGTGGACTGGACGGGGTCGCGCAGCTTCTCCGGGCTGCCCCAGCCCTGCGAGGGACGCTGCTGGAACATGCCCACCGAGTCGCGGTCGCCGCCCGGCAGGTTCCGCAGGTGCGACTCCTGTATCGCGGTCGCGTACGCGATGACGGCGGCCCGTTCGGGCAGGTTCTTGCGGAACGCCACCGCGGCGATGGTGGCGGAGTTGGCGGCCTGCTCCAGATCGAGCGGCTTGCTGCCAAGGGTGGTCCGCACCGTGCAGCCCGACCCGTAGACGAACGGGCGGACCCGGTGCAGCAAGGCGTACACGCCGACACCGATCGCCACGACGATCACCAGCGCCACGGCGGTCCACCGCCAGGGATGCCGCCCGCTCAACCTCGCCGATGCAGCCACGCCGACGACGGTACCGGGAGACGGGCCCGGATAAGCTCAGTGTCCATGACCGAAACGTTCACCAGCCCGATCTCCGGCACCATCGACGAGCTCTGGGAGCGCCGGGCCGAGCTGTCGCCCGATGACACCGACGCGCGCGCCGCCATCGTCGCGGCCGTGGACCAGCTCGACGCCGGCGAGGCCCGGGTCGCGTTCGTCGATCCCGCGACCGACGAGGTCGTGGTGGACGAGCGCGCCAAGCGGGCGATCCTGCTGAGCTTCAAGGTGCTCGGCATGGTGCGTTCCCAGGTCGGCGACTTCCAGTACCACGACCGCATCCCGCTGAAGACCCGGCTGGACGGCGTCCGCGTGGTGCCGGGGGCGATCGCCCGCTGGGGCGCGCACCTCGCGCCCGGCGTCGTGCTGATGCCCTCGTTCACCAACATCGGCGCCTACGTCGACTCCGGGACGATGGTCGACACCTGGGCCACCGTCGGGTCGTGCGCCCAGATCGGCAAGAACGTCCACCTGTCCGGCGGCGTGGGCATCGGCGGCGTGCTGGAGCCGCCCAACGCCGTCCCGGTCGTGGTGGGGGACGAGGCGATGATCGGCAGCCGGTCCATGATCGTGGACGGCGCCCGGGTCGGGACCGGCGCCGTGCTGGCCTCCGGCACCAACCTGACCGCCACCATGCCGGTCATCGACGTGGAGACGGGCGAGGAGATCAGCCGCGGCCGCATCCCCGACTGGTGCGTGGCCGTCGGCGGCACCCGCTTCAAGGAGTTCAAGGGCGGCACGTTCGGCCTCCCCGCGGTGCTCATCCTCAAGCGCCTCGAAGAAGGCCAGCGCCACGACAAGACCGCCCTCAACGAAATCCTCCGCGACCACGGCATCAACACCTGACCCGACCCAAAGGCCCGTGGCCCATCGCCACGGGCCTCTTGACCATCTGTGTCGTTGGCCACTGACGGCGGTGCCCGACGCGTCTAGCGTTCCCTTCAAACGCGGCGGGGGCACGCGGCAGCGCTCTGAAGGCTCGCCCACGGGACGGCGCAGATGCTGGATCTCCTGCTGGTCAACAGCCCCATCCATGACTACTCGCGTTACCCCCGGTACGTCTCGTCCTACTCCACCCCCGTCGGTCTGCTGTATGTGGCGACGGCGGCGCGGGAGGCGGGCTTCGCGGTGGCGGTCCTGGACGCGGAGGAGCGGCAGCTGACCCCCGCCGAGATCGCGGCGGAGATCGAGCGCCGCGAGCCCAGGGTGGCCGGCCTCAACGCGTTCTCGGTGAACCTCGCGATCGCCGAGGAGATCGCCGACCGCGTCGCGCCGTCCATCGAGATCGTCGCGGGCGGGCCGCACGTGTCCTCGATGCCTCCCGGGCATTTCGCCAAGCGGCTGAACCGGGCCAGGATCCTGGTGCGCGGCGACGGTGAACGGACGATCGTCGACATCCTGCGCGGCGCTCACCCGCTGACCATTCCAGGGGTCTACTTCCGGGACGGGATCGGCGACGTCGTCCCGACCCGCCAGGAGCCGCCTCTGGACCTCGACGCGCTTCCCGTTCCGGACCGGACGTTTCTCGCGACCGAGCCCTACCTGCGGGACGGACGGCGCTGGATGGACATCTCCATCAGCCGCGGCTGCGTGTTCGCGTGCGCGTTCTGCGCCGGGAGCTGCCGCAGCAACGGCACCACCTACAGGCGCCGATCGCTGGGATCCGTACGTGCGGAGATCCACCACCTGCTCGCGAAGTACCGGATCGAGGGCCTGCAGATAGTGGACGATCTCCCGTTCGACGGCACGGCACGGCTTGAGGAGTTCCTGGATCTCGTCGAACGCGACCGGATCGCGGTGCAATGGGAGATCAACTTCCCGCTGCAGTTCCTGCGGCGGCTGTCCACCACGACGATCGGCCGGCTGGCCCGGGCGGGAGTCGTCCGGCTGTCCTTCGGCATCGAGTCCGGATCCTTCGAGACGCGCCGCGCGATGGGCAAGCTCAGCCTCAATCCACCGAGGGTTTTTC
>NZ_JBIMPP010000045.1:0-64927 GCF_043906805.1 Actinomadura sp. SCN-SB
ACGGCTCCGCACGTCACGTCGCCGCTTGAGAAATCCGCACGTGCGGGATTCGCACATGCCGCGTTCGGATGTGCAAACGACGCACGTCCCCGATCGCACGTGCGAAGTTCGGTTGTGCGTGGCGCGAAAGTGCTGATTCCCTGGTCAGAACGGGCAGCATGGCGATTCGTCGGGTTCGCATGGCCCGATCTTGTGACGATGTGACGGTGACGCAACGCGCTTGCGAGCGCTCCGCAAGGCGATCCAGACCCCGAGGTGTCCCTATGTCCCTGGCGCTCCTTCCCGCCGCCGAGCCCGCGGTGCCGCTGTACTGGCGGCGGACCTTTCCCGGCCGTACCGAGCAGGCCCGCGCGGCACGCGGCTTCGTGGGCTGCCTGCTGTCCGGCTGCCCCTATCTTGACGACGTCCAGCTCGCGGCGGGCGAACTCGTCGGGAACGCTCTCCGGCACACCAGGTCCGGCCAGGAAGGCGGCGCGTTCACGGTCGAGGTCCTCCGTGGCTGCGGCGGTGTGGTGATCGCGGTCGGGGACCAGGGCGGCCCGTCCGAGCCCGTCGTCCGTGACGCGGATCGGCTCGCCGAGGGCGGGCGCGGCCTGCTCACCATCGCGTGCGTCGCCGAGAGCTGGGGCTGGCACGGCGACGAGCACGGCCGGAAGGTCACCGTCACCTTCGTAGGGGAGTGGACGGAGTGACACCGGCCTTCGAGGACGTCCACACCCAGGTCGAACAGCAGGTTCAGGCGGCGATGACGGCCGCGATGCGCGCCGACCCACTGGTCCTCGGGCGATGCGCGGAAACCCTGGGCGCCGACCTTCACAGCCGGGATCTCGTCCGCGAGGCGCGCGGATTAGTGCTGGCCTGCGGGGCGGCACTGACCGCCGTGCTGGCGGTCCACCGGCCCGGCAAGGACGCCCACGGCGACGGCGCGTGCCGCGCCTGCGGCACTCGGCATTGCCCAACGCTTCGCGGCATCTCCGACGCTCTCGCCGCGTACGCGCTCCGCCCCGCGCCCACCGACCAGCCGGAGGCGGACGGCCCGCCGCGCTGACCCGGCGGCTTTTCGGGTGTATCGGTGGCGACGGTGCGGCGTATAGCGTGAAGCGCTCCGTGCAATGCGCCATCGGAGGTTCCCATGTCGACCGAGATCGTGACCGCCTTCCTGTCGGCCCTCGAAGACCTGGACGTCGACCGCGCCCTCACCTACGCCGATCCGCGGATCGTCTACCAGAACGTCCCCCTGCCCCCGGCCCGCGGCATCAAGGCGTTCGAGCGGCAGATGAGGGCCATGGCCCGCTACGGCACCGGCTTCGAGGCCCGCGTCCACCGCATCGCGCAGAACGGCTCCACCGTCCTCACCGAACGCACCGACGCCCTCGCCATCAATTCGTGGCGCGCCGAGTTCTGGGTCTGCGGCACCTTCGAGGTCCACGACGGCAAGATCACGCTCTGGCGCGACTACTTCGACTGGACGACCGTCCTGGCCGCCAGTGCCAAGGGCCTCCTCAACGCCGCCCTGAACGCCCTCCAACCCACCCAGCCGAAGTCGTCGTCCAACGCGAAGTCTTAGCCAGCGTTCTCATTCCCAGCGGAAAAGGCGGGCCGCTATGGCGCCTGCGGCCCGGTTCCCATCCACGCTTCCTGCAACGCCTCCACCCCTGGTGGCATGTACTGCCCGATGCGGGCCAGGAAGTTTGGTAGCAGGAAGCGGGGGACGTACACGCCGCCGCGGTCGAGACCGGGTCCGAGCTGGAGCGGGCGCTGGCCGGTGAGCGCCCTGACGTGGCCGTCGTGGACGTACGGCTGCCGCCGACCAACACCGACGAGGGCCTGCGGGCCGCGCCGGCCGCCCCTCGCGCGCCCCGGCCGTCAGGTGCTCGTGCTGTCCCAGCACGTCCAGCATCTGTACGCGCAGGAACTGTCGGCCGACGGCTCCGGAGCGGTCGGCTACCTGCTCAAGGACCGGGTGTCCAACGCCGGGCAGTTCATCGACGTGGTCCGCTGACCTGTGAGTGATCGCCAAGCTGCTGGCCGCAGGCGTACGGGACGAACCGCTGGGACGCCTCACCCCACGCGAACATGGAACTCATGGCCCAAGGCCGCTCCAACGCCGCGGTTGGGGCACGGCAGGGGCCGTCCCTCCCATGAGGCGGTAGGGCTCGCGGGGGAACAAAGGCCGGTCGGCGGGTAGTTCAACCGATCATGAACGCGTTCCCGTCTCGTGAGCCGGAGGGCCCGGTCGTCACCCGCGTCACCGGGCCGGATGACCTCGCGACCGTTGTCGCCGCGATCGGCAGCCTGACGGCCGGTGGGCCGCCGCTGCCCGACGACGCCGACGGCTCGCCCGCGCTCCCGCACACCGACGGCGTGCCGGGGCAGTGGATGAACGCCACGGGCCGTACGGCGGCGGACGCAGGGGTGACGCTGTACGTGCACGGAGGCGGTTTCGAGCAGCACAACCCCGAGTTCGAGCGCGTCATGGCGTACTGGCTCTCCAAGGCGACCGGTCGTCCGGTGTTCGCGGTGGACTACCGCCTCGCGCCCGCCCACCCCTTCCCGGCGGCGCACGACGACGTGCTCGGGGCGTACCGGAGCCTGCTCGACCAGGACGTCCCCGCGAGCCGCGTCGTGCTGCTGGGCGAGTCGGCGGGCGGGACGCTGGTGCTGTCGGCGCTCCACACGATGCGCGCGGAGCGGATCCCCTTCCCGTCGGGCGTGGTGGCGGTCTCCGCCATCACCGACCTGACCCTGTCCGGACGGTCGATCGACGCCCCTGCGGCCGACGACATGCTGAACCGTCCCGTCCTGGAACGAATCGTGGCCCAGTACCTGAACGGCTCCGCCCCCGACCAGGTCCCGCAATCACCGCTGCACGGCGACCTGTCGGGCCTTCCGCCATCGCTCATCGTGGTCGGCGCAGGAGAAGTCCTCCTGGACGACAGCCACGGCTACGCGCATGCGGCCGCGGCTGCGGGTACGCCCGTCGCGTTGGACGTCTACGAGGGCATGCCGCATGCCTTCCACGTGTCGCTGCTGACCGAGCCTCAACCTGCGGTAGCGACCATCTTCCTGGAGCGCCTCGCGGCCTGGACCGCATCCCTCTAGGTCCTACGGCGACCGGAGTAGGGGAGAAGCCTCCCACCGGGGGACGCGGGGGAGCACATCATCCGGCGACGGTTGCGGCGTCGCACCATCTCGCCGGAAGGAAACCCATGATGCAAACGCGCTACGCACTGCGCATCGCCGCCCCCGCCTTGGGCGTGGCCGTCGCCTTCTCGGGTATCGGCCTCGCCTCACCCCCTGCCGCCGTGGCGCAGGCCGTCGTACGGGACGACTCGCGTGCGGTGACGCAATGGATCTAGCGGAACGCGCACCGGATCGGCACCCACGACCCCTCGGCCCCACTGGATGACCTCGAATCCCTACGCCGATCCGTAGGGAACGCCTCCATCGTGGGACTGGGAGAGCCCGCCCACGGCGTACGGGAGGTGACCACGCTCAAGCACCGCGCCCTGCGCTACCTGGTGGAGCGCATGGGGTTCCGGTCCATCGCCTGGGAGGACGACTGGACACTCGGCCTGGAGATCGACGAGTACATCCGTACCGGCAAAGGAGACGTGAACGCGCTCCTGCGCAGGACGAGCGGCGCCTGGGCCACACGCGAGTGCGCGGACGTCCTGAACTGGCTGCGCGACTTCAACGCAGGACGGGCCGAGAGCGACAAGGTCCGGTTCGTGGGCGTGGAGTACTACACGACCTGGCGCCCCGCCTACGACATCGTCAGCGCGCACGTGGAAAGAGTCGCCCCGTCGCTCGTCCCCGAACTGAGCGAGCACCTGAAGGAGATCCGCCCGGAAGAGGACGACGACGCCTGGGAACACGCCAAGTGGTACATGGGCGTGACCGACAAGAAGCCCTACGTCCAGCACGCCCAGCAGACGTACGACCTGGTCAAGGCGCTGCCGCATCGGCCCGGCGACAGGGAATACTCGCTGGCGCTGCACGCCGCCCGCCAGATCCTGTCCTTCTACATGAACTACTACATCCCCTTCGCGGACGCGCTCGTCTACCGGGACGCCCGCGCGGCGGAGAACCTGCGCTGGTGGCGCTCGTACGGCGACGGCAAGGTCGTGTACTGGGCCGCCAGCCCGCACACCGCCGTCGCCCCGGACCTGCGCATCACCCAGCCGCCGGACCCCGACATGGCGTTCGCCGGCGTCGGCTCGTACCTGCGCCGCTGGTACGGGACGGACTACCGCTCGATCGGCTTCACCTTCGACCACGGGACGCTCCCCGCGGAGAACGGCGACCCCGTGGACGTGCCGCCCCCGGCGGACGACTGGTTCGAGCGTCCCTTCGGACAGGTGACCCGCTTCGACCAGTTCCTCCTCGACCTGCGCCCGGACGCCGACGCCCCCCGCCCCGGCACCGGTGAGACGCTGGCTGACGGCCCCCATCAAGACCCGCGGTTTCATCGGCAACGACGCCTCCCACATCACCGGCGGCACGCTGGAGCAGTGGTTCGACGTGATCGTCCACCGCCAGGAGGTCACCCCGGCGCGGCTGCTCTAACCGGGCGGCGCGTCGCGGGCTCGCAGCCAGGCGTCCAGGACGGCGCGGTCGGAGGCCGGAAGCCAGGTGCCCACACCCGGCCCGGCCTCCGGGCGCGGCAGCGCCTGGAGCAGCCGGACCAGCCGGGGATCGCGGTTGCCGCGCCGCCAGACGACCGACCACAGGTGCAGCGGCACCGGGTCGATCAGCGGGATCTGCCGCAGCCCCGGGTCGCGCGGCAGATCCATGCCGCGCTCGCCCAGCGCCACCGCATGGGTCTCCCGCCGCAACTGGGCCGCGCTGTCCCGGACGCCGATCGCGACCTCCCCGTACCGGACCGGGACGCGCAGCTCCTCGCTCAGCCGCACCAGGTAGTCGTGCCACTCGCGGGCGCCCCCGGGATGCGGCATCGCGATGCCCCATCGCCTGATCTCCGCGATGGGCAGCGTCTTCCGGTCGGCCAGGGCATGCCCGGTGAACGCGAACGCGTCCAACGGGACGAGGTGGACGGGCCGGTACGCCAGTTCGTCGGGCCAGCCGTCCGGAGACGACCGGCGCCGCTCGTCCCGTAGAGGCCCGAGCGCACTGGGATGGACGCGGCCGAACGCGGCGTCCAGCTCGCCGTTCCACACGGCGGGGAGGGCGTTGGCCAGCCCCTGCCGCATGCTGGGCTCCACGTTCAGCCCCGGGACGCGCTCGGCGGTCTCACGCAGGATCCGCAGCGGCGTGAAGCGCTCAGCGAACACGTCCACGCGCAGCGGCTCGGCCGGGTTCTCCCGCATGGCGGTGACGGCCAGGTCGTACGCGGCCACGGCGTCCCGGGCCAGCGGCAGGAACCGGCGCCCCGCCGCGGTCAGCTCGACCCGGCGCGTCGTCCGCGTGAAAAGGGGTGTGACCAGGGCGTTCTCCAGTCGGCGTATCCGCTTGGACAACGCCTGCTGGGTCAGCGACAGCCGTTCCGCCGCTTGTCCGAAATGCAGTTCCTCGGCGGCGGCGACGAAGGCGCGCATCCCCTGGAGATCGGGTTCCATACCGCCCAGGGTGTGATTGACAACCCTTGGTTGTCAAAGCGGCCCGGCCGGTTGTTGGACGCCCCGCCGCGCCCGCCGGTTATCTGGCGCCATGACCGTCAACGACCTGACCATGCTGATGCGTACCGCCGAAGCCCCCGCACCCTCCCTGGTGGGAGACGACGTGTTCCAGCGGTTGCTGCGCGCCCGCATCATCGTGCTGGGGCAGCAGGTGGACGACGACATCGCCAACCGGATCTGCGCCCAGATGCTGCTGCTGTCCGCCGAGGACCGGCACCGCGACATCCACCTCTACATCAACTCACCCGGCGGCTCCGTGACGGCCGGGCTGGCGATCTACGACGTGATGCAGTTCGTCCCGAACGACGTGGCCACGCTGTCGATGGGGTTCACCGCGTCCATGGGCCAGTTCCTGCTGTGCGCGGGCGCGCCCGGGAAGCGGTACGCGCTGCCCCACGCCAGCATCCTGATGCACCAGCCGTCCGGTGGCATCGCCGGGACGGCGTCCGACATCCGCATCCAGGCCGAGCAGATGCGCTACGTCAAGCGGCTCGTGCAGGAGCGCATCGCCTTCCACACCGGGCAGCCGGTGGAGCGGATCGAGGCCGACTCCGACCGCGACCACTACTACACCGCCGAGGAGGCCCGCGACTACGGCTTCGTCGACCACGTCGTCACCTCGGCCGACGAGATCCTCGCCGGCTGACTTCCGGGGGAGGGCACGCACCGGACCGGTGCGTGCCCTTCGGTAAATGCTTTGCTTGCCGCGCCCGGACATTGGCACCCTTGCCGCAGGTTTGTGGGAAGGGACGGGAATGTCGACGCTGCGAGTGACCGCCGAACGGCTCACGATCCATCCGCACGACAACGCGGACGCTCTCGAACTCGCCCAGGTCGGGCTCTACCGCGCGGTCGTCGGCAAGGGCCAGTTCCGGACCGGCGACTGGGCGCTCTACATCCCCGAAGGCTCCGTCCTCCCCGACGACCTGATCGCCGAACTCGGCCTGGTCGGCAAACTGGCGGGCTCCGGCAAGAACCGCGTCAAGGCGGTGCGGCTGCGCGGCGAACTGTCCCAGGGCATCGTGTGCCTGCCCAAGGCCGTCGACGGCATCGACCTGGCCGAGGCCCACGCCCAGGGACGGGACTTCTCCGCCGAACTCGGCGTCACCAAGTGGGTGCCGCCCGTCCCGGTGCACATGGCCGGCGAGGTGGTGCCCGCCCCCGACCTGCTCCCCTGGATCGAGATCGAGGACATCAAGCGCTACCCCGCCATGTTCGAGCCCGGCGAGCCGGTCGTCGCCACCGAGAAGATCCACGGCTCGGCCTGCCTGTTCTCCCTGATCGGGGACGAGACGTTCGTGTCGTCCAAGGGCTTCGGCGCCAAGCGGCTCGCGCTGGCGCACGACCCGAAGAACCTCTACTGGCGCGCCGTCGAGACCTACGGCGTGCCCGACGCCGCCCGCCGCGTCGCCGATCTCCTCGGCGCCGACCGCGTGGGCGTCTTCGGCGAGGTCTTCGGACGCGGCGTCCAGGACCTCGCGTACGGCGCCAACGCCACCGGCGACCGCGTCGGCTACGCGGTGTTCGACATCGCCCTGGCCGGCCCGGACGGCGCCGTCCGCTGGCTGAACCCCGACGAACTGGCCGACGTCCTGGCCAAGGTCGACCTGCCCGGCGTCCCCCGCCTGTACGAGGGCCCGTACACCGAACGCGTCCTGATCGAGCTGGCCAGCGGACGCGAAACCGTGTCGGGAACGTCCGCCCACCTGCGCGAGGGCCTGGTCGTCCGCCCGGCGAAGGAACGCCACAGCCCCATCACCGGCGGCCGCGCCATCGCCAAGTTCGTCTCACCCGCCTACCTGACCCGCAAGGGCGGCACCGAGTACGAATAGGTCACGGAGCCTTCCTGGCCGAGCCCCGATACCTCTCGGGGTCATAACGCCGGCGGCTGTCCTCCAGCTTGTCCGCCGCCGCGTCCAGCAGATCGACCTGGAGCAGGTCGGCGAGCCTGGTCAGGTAGATGAACACGTCACCCAGCTCGGCACGGATCCTGGCGGCGGCCTCGGGATCGTCCCGCACCCGCCAGGACTCCTCCGGCGTCAGCCACTGCAACTCGGCGACCAGCTCACCGACCTCCCCGCTCAACGCCATCGCCAGATTCTTGGGCGTGTGGAACTGCTCCCAGTCGCGCTCCGCCGCGAACTCCCGAAGCCGCACCGCCAACTCCCCAATATCCCGCATCCCGCCAGGCTAGAAGATCCCCAAACCCCACGCGGTGATGAAGCGGTGCGTCGGCGGAGCGCATCCAGGCCGCCCGGGAGGTCGCCGCCTCCCGCGCTGCTCCCCCCGGACCAAGCCGGCGCCGCCCACCCGGAAGCGGATCGCCAAGGCAGGGGGGGAGGCCGCCGACCTGGCCGCCGAGGGCCGCTACACCCAGGCCACCGAGCTGCCCGCGAGGATCTCGCTGGGCGACGATCTCGAAGCGCTGAACCTCAGGCTGGATCTGGCCTCGATGCTCGACCAGAGCGGCGACCACCCGCAGGTACCGATACTCGAAGACCTCCTGGCCGACATCCCCGCCTAGACCTTCGGGACCGGAAGGAATTCGCTGGGCTCACCCGCGTACGACACGTACAGGTGGTCGCGCGCCCGGGTGCACGCCACGAACAGCAGGCACCGTTCCTTCTGGACGTCCTGCGCGTGCGCCTTCGGGTCCTCGTCCTCACGGGTGATGGCCGACGGCGCCGGCAACGTCCCGGCGTCCACGCCGATCACCGCGACGCACCGGAACTCCAGGCCCTTCATCTTGTGCATCGTTCCGACGCGAACGCCCCGGGACCTGCCGCCGACCTGGTACGCCTTGATCCCGGCCTCCTTCAGGCGCGCGGTCGCCCTGGCCAGCAGATAGCGGGTACGGGCCGCCACGCCGATCGCGGTCGGCTCCACCCCGTCGTCCAGCCACTCCCGCACCTGCCGCACGAGCCCGTCCAGCTCCGCGTCCGGATCGTCGTAGGCGACGACGGACGGCCGCCGCCCGTGCATGGGCGACCGGTAGCCGTCGAGCGTGTCGGCCGAGTCGTCGAGTCCCTGCGCCGGTGTGAGACCCAGCAGCGGCACCGCCCAGCTCAGGATCTCCTGCGTGGTCCTGTAGTTCAGCTTCAGCTTCGTGCTGCGGCCCCGCACATTGATGCCGAGGCTCGCCAGCGACACATGGCTGTCGTAGATGCGCTGGTGCGGGTCGCCGACGATGAACAGGTCGTCCGGTCCGCTCGCCACCAGGCGTCGCAGCAGGCGCCAGTGCGTCGGATGCATGTCCTGCGCCTCGTCGATGATGATGTGGTCGTACTCGGGCGCGTCCACCAGCTCCGCCGCCTCGTTCGCCAGCTGCGGGAACGCCGACTTGCGCGCCGACGCCAGCCTCTCGATCACCCCGGCGACCGCCTTCCACACCAGGGACCGCTGCGTCCTGGCAAGCGGGACGCCGCGCCCGGTGCGCGTGCACGTCAGGTACTCCTCCTCGGTCGCCAGGTCCTGGGCCAGGATGACGTGCTCCCATTCCCGCCGGAGGAAGGTCGGCGAGTACGGCAGTCCCTCCGCCGCTTCCTCCCAGAGCGGGTCCACCACGTCGGTCCCGGCGATCGCTGGCCGGTGATGCCGCGCGACGATCCCGTACGAGACGCTGTCGATGTGCTTGACCTCGACCCGGTCGCGCACCGCCTCGTCCTCGATGAGCAGCCCCAGTTGCCGGTCGAGCGTCTCCGCCAGGTTCTTGGTGAACGTCGTCAGCAGGATCCGCACGTCCTTTCCGGCCATCGCCAGGTGCCGCGCCCGATGCAGGGCCGTCACGGTCTTCCCCGTTCCGGCCCCACCGGTCACCTGCGCCGGACCGCTGTACGACTCCCGCAGCGCCACCTTCCGCTGGATGGGATGCAGGAACACCCGCCAGGTGTCGAACGGGTGCGCGAGAACGTCCCGCAGGTCCTCGGGCCCGTCCACGAAGACGACCTGCCCCGGCGTTCGCCGCATGGCCGTCACCAGGTCGGTCGTGTCGATCATGGCCGGTGGCTGCTCCACGGCCAGGCACGCCGCCACCTCGCCCCACGCTTGGTGGACCGTCATTCCCTGCGCCAATGCCAGCAGCGCGACGTACTGCGCCTCCGGAAGCAGCTTCTCCAGCGCCTGCAGATGCTCCTCCCGCGTGATCAGCCGGACGAGCGGCACCAGGTCCTCATCGATCCCCAGCCTGATGAGGTCCTTGTCGAAGACGTGCTCGAACAACCGGTATTCGCTGGTCTCGGCCGCCTTCTCCAGCGCGGGCTCCAGCCGGTCCAACGCCTCCTGGTCCCGCACCTCCAGAACACCGATCGCCTGGTTGACCGTGAACTTCCGGCTTTTGGCGTACGTGATCGCCTCGTCGTGCCCGAGCACCGACAGCAGGCAGTAGACGTCCCCTCGCTCCGGCGCCAGCACCACCCCGCGCCAGTACTGATCGATCCGTATCGTCCGGATCCGCGGATCCAGGGCCCCGTTGATCTTCTCCAGATGCAGTCCCGCATGCGAATGCTCGGCGAACTTCGCGAACGCCGCCTCCACACCCTTCCGCACCTTGGGCTCCAGCCGGGCGTACTCCGGCATGAACGACCGAGCCACAGCCAGCCGAGCCACACCCGGCCCCCTTTCCGCCGGCCTGACAAGAAGTGAACACATCCTAGAAGCGAAAAACCCCCACCAACCGCCTTCGACCTTCCCTTGACCACCCCCGGACATGACCACGCACACCGACCGACCCCACGCCCGACGCACCGAGCCCGCACCTTGAGCCCAGGAAGCGTCCGCCCGATCCGCAGGCAGAGCGCACCCGGAAAGCCGCACTTGCCGAACTTGTCCGCAATATACGATTATGTGCGGGATGAAGGCTTATGTTGGTGTGACCGATGCGGAGTGGGCTGCTTTCCTCGCCGAGCGACCGGTTCAGAACGAGGTCAACTTCTGGCGACCGTCCAGCCGGGCCGCATTCCGCGTGCTGGATGTCGGTGAACCGTTCTTTTTCAAGTCGCGATACCCCGAGAACAAGATCATAGTGGAGGGTTTTACAGCGGGTTCGAATGGCTGTCCCTATCGGAGGCCTGGCGGATCTACGGCGTAGGAAACAGCGCGATAGACGGCACGCGGCTGCGGCAACTGATCTGGAGACTCGACGACGGCCTGTCGTGGCTGGATGTCTCGACACGGCATCCGGACGCGCGATCGTGGAGCTCTGCCAGGTTCGAGACGTCGCGATGGGAGCCGGTCGACCTTGCGCCCCTTATCGAACGCGAGCAGTCGGCCAGGGAATTCATTCTCTACGTCGATGGCATGACGCCCCTGCTCCCGGCACGAAACCTGCGGGAGGCAGACCTGGCCCTCCTCCGCATCGTCCGTGAGTCGAGCACTGGCGGTCGCGACAAATTGGAGCTGCGCGGCGTGCTCCAGAACTCCACTGTTTACACTTTGGATGGATCCAACCAAGAGGAATCATCACCGCGAGTGGAGGTCTTCACTTCCGCGCTGGCCTTGAGGGCCCGCCTCGGGCACGTGGCATGCCGCACGGTGCGCGGGGCAGAGGTCCTCGGCACGCTGCGGCCAGGTATGGAACTCGTCGTGGACGAGGGCCGCCCCCACGCGACGCGCCTCGCCTGACCAGCCGACTGCCTGTTGAGTGACGCCGTTCGCTCAAGCGGAACTCCCGCGAATGGCCGGACACATCCGATGCTGCGGGAACACAGACCTTCGGGCGGTTCGACTCAGGCACATGTCCGGTAGCGTCGCCGCCAACTATCTTGGCGTGGTTTGGCGTCACACTATGCATGCGATTCTCCTTTGCCGCGGGATCGGGCCGCGGCACGAAGCGATCGGTCAACTGCGATGCCGCTTACGCTTCCGCCCTGATCTTGGCCGTTGCGGACGGCATGGAACCAGGCGGGGACGTCGCGGCGTCCACTGTGATCCACACCATCGCGGACTTCGCCGCCCAACCGTCCTCCAGCCTTCGGGGTGGTCAGCTCGCCGAGCGGGCCGCACGGGAGGCGGTCAAAGGCGCACAGCGTGCGCTGGTGGAGCGCGCCGTGCCGGGACGTCCGTTGCGCACCACACTGACACTTCTGGTTTCCAGCGGCGACGGGCTCGGCATGGCGCATATCGGCGACACTCAAGAGGCTGTCGAACCGCAATTCAGGGCACGACAGTGGGAGCCCGGCGACCGGTACAGGCTCGCCAGCGACGGACTGGCGTTCACGATCGAAGCCGAGGAGATCTGTTACGCCCTGCGAGACCACGTAGACCCTGCGACCGCGGTGTCGGCCCTGATCGAGGGGCCTGCCGTACAGGGAGCCCGGACGATCTGACCTGCGTAGTCGCCGACGTCACCGAGACCGGCAACGCCTCGTCCCCGGTCCTTGCGGGCGCGGCGGTCGCGCCCTGACAGGGGGCGACCAGCGTCCTGTTCCCAGCGCGGAATCTCACGGGCGCTGCGCGGGGGTGAGTGACGCGCCGGCTCTGCTGCCTGATCTGAGTCTCGGCGGCGCTCCCGGTTCCGCCCACGACCTGACCGCCGCCTGCATCCACGCCCACCGATCGGGCGCTGATTGCATATTGGGCGGGTGCTGGGATGTCGGCTGGAGCCCGGCGATCGTGGGTGCTGCCGGCTGCGTGACCGCGGCGTCAACCTGCGCTTTCGCTTGCCACGACGGGCCGCGGCGTGGGGCCGTCTAGAGCGAACCATCGCCTGGCTGTTGTGCGGCGCGTAGGGAGGCGGCGGTTTTGGCGGGGTCGTAGTTTGGGGGGACGCCCTGGAGGAGGACGGCGGTTCCTTCGATGTGGTCGGTTCGCATGGGGAGGATCGCCTGGTAGGCGTCCGAGGCGTACCAGGCGCGGGCCTTGTCCATGTCCGGGAACTCGATCAGGACGTAAGTGCCCTTCGTCCGGCCTTCGATCGGTTCCGGTGCCGTGCCGTGGACGAGGAAGTGGCCACCGTACGGGTCGAGGGTGTCCTGGATTCGCTCCATGTAGGTGAAGACGTCATCGTGCAGCGTTGGCCGGGGACGCAGGTTGGCGAGGGCATAGGCGGTCATCGTCGCCTCCGTTGGCTGGAGCATGGTGGTCTTGGCTCTCTCCAGCCTGGCGGGTCGAGGGAACGCCTGCCATTACCTCAGGCGTAGCCCCGTCCGGCGGTACGCTGCCGGACGCCAATGCGGGCGGCTGTGCCGTCGTCTCGACGCTATAAGGAGTGAATGGCCGTTGAGCGGCACGTCGAGATTCGGGGGTTGCGCCTCGTCTATTTTGACTTCGGTGGGTCCGGTAGGCCATTGCTCACCGTGCATGGCCCTTTCGGCCGGGCCCGGATGTTCGCCCCGCTCGCCGGCATGCTCGGGTCCGGCCTCCCTGGAGTTGCGCGCGCCGGGACGCCATTTCCCTGGCCATCTGTGCCGGGAGGACGAAACTGTCCGATCCATGGATTCCATCATCTCGTCGAGATCGAACCCGAGCTTCACGAGTTTCCCGGCCGTGGACACTGGGTTCACGACGATGCCCCGGAGCGCTTCGCCGAAGTTGTCGAAACTTGGCTCGGTAGGTCTTGTCGTGGGTGGGGGCCGCCATGTTCTTGATGGCCGGTGTTCAGCCTGACCGTGCCGAGCGGTGGCCATGTCGCGGTCGCCCCTGGCGGTGAGCGGGCTGGGGGCCTTGGAAACGGTCGGGTCGGTTGGGGTGGTAGGGATGGGCCGTAATTTGGGGTTGTTGGGGGGAGGTCATGATCTTATTCGGATCATCTACGTGGAAGTGGGATAAAGGGCGATTCAATGGCGAAAGATGACGAAAGTTGCTGATCAGGTTGAGGCTTCATCAAAACACGCACGGGGTATGAGTGATGTAGGACACATCGCTACGCCCCACGGAGCGCGAAATGTATGTCTCCCGCCTTTGGGCGATCACTGTCGGTGCCATTACCGTTACTACGGGTTTGGTCGCGGGGGCGGGGTCGGCCGCCGCGGCCGCGACCAACTACGTCGCCCTCGGGGATTCCTACTCCTCCGGGACGGGGGCGGGAAACTACGACCCCGCTTCCGGTAACTGCCTGCGCAGCGCCAATGCCTATCCGCGGCTGTGGGCGGCGGACCGGTCGCCCGACTCGTTCAAGTTCGCGGCGTGTTCCGGTGCGACCACCTCCTCCGTGACGAGTGGGCAGCTGAGCGCGCTGGAGGCGTCCACGACCCTGGTCAGCATCACCGTGGGGGGTAATGACGCGGGCTTCGCGAGAGTGATGGAGACGTGCGTGCTCCAGTCGACGGCGAGCTGCGAGGCCGCGGTGGCGAACGCGGAGAGCTTCATGCGCAACACGCTTCCCGGACGGCTCGACACGCTGTATTCGTCGATTCGTTCCAGGTCGCCTTCGGCGCGTGTCGTGGTGCTCGGTTACCCGCGGCTCTACATCCAGAACAGCAGCGGGTGCATCGGGCTCAGCCAGACCAAGAGGGCCGCGCTCAACCGGGCCGCCGACACCCTCAACACCTCCATCAGCGGAGCCGTCTCACGGGCGGGGTTCACTTTCTCGGACGTCCGGGACGAGTTCGCCGGGCATGAGCTGTGCTCCGGGGACGGGTGGCTGCATTCGCTGACCTATCCGATCGGCGACTCCTACCACCCGACGGCCCGCGGCCACGCCAACGGGTACTACCCCGCGCTGCGGTCGAGCACCAGCGGTGTATTGGCGCGGCACGCCGATTCCTGACGGCGGCCGTTTCCGTTCAGGGGGCCGGGTTGCTGGAACGCCACTCCTGGGCTTCCGGGGTCTCGGTGTATTCGAGCAGGTGGTTGCCGGCTATGCGTTCCAGGACGGCGCGGACCTCGGACGGGGTGGCGTAGAAGAACTCGCGGCGCTGGTTGACCCGGTTGACGCGCCGGTCCGCGAATTCCTGGTGGAGGCGGTTCTCCAGGCCGACGGCGTCGTCGCTGAAGATGAGGGCGTGCACGTCGAAGTGGAAGGGGACCGAGGCGTCGCCGAGTTCGCGGACCCGTTCGGTGGGATCGAGACGGCGGGTCATGCCGATCTTGACCATGCGCTCGCCGAACGCGCCGATGTTGGAGATCACGTAGACATGGCCGGTCCGGGTGTTGGCGGCGCGTCCCTCGACATCGGTGATGGCGTTGGTCACGTCGGCGAGTTTGGCGCGCAGCTCGGCGGCGCCCGCGGTGTCGCCGTTCGCCTCCAGACGCGCCAGGGCGGTCTGCACTTGTGACTGTTCCTTGAGGAGGCGTGCCTTTTCGCGTTCGAACTCCTTGCGGGCCTTCTCCTCTTCGCGCTGCCGTTCGCGTTCGGCCCGGATCCGGTCCTTCTCCTCCTCGGTCTTGGCGAGGTGGTCGGCGGTGAGCCGCAGTTCCTTGACCCGGAGCCTGCGGTAGTCGGCGCTGACCCGGATGTTCATCGTCTTGCCGAGCCGTTCGATGGTCTGGGCCGTCTTGTCCAGCCGTTCGACCGAGGACCGCAGCTTGTACGGGCGCATCGTCCGGATGAGGTTGTCGGCCTCGGCGTTGTAGGCGCGCAGCATGAGCTTGGAGAAGTCGCGCACCATTTTCCGGCCCTGCGCGAGCGAGCCGTTCACGGACCAGTCGGTGGCGCCGACGACGGCTCGGTCACCGCGCGCCATCGTCTTGATCCTGTCCTTGATCTTCGCGAGTTCGGCCTTGTAGGCGACGGCGTCGGCGAGCGGGTGCTGGTATTCGTAGACTCCGGCTTCCTGGAGGAGCACGACGTCCTGGGTTTCGACGATGCTCTCGCGGATCCGGTCGAGCTCTCGTCGCTTGGTCCTGATCTCGTCGGCCAGGGCGGCGGCCTGCCGGCGGTGCCGCTCGTTCTCCTCGGCGAGCTGTAGCGGCTCCAGCGCGCCCACTCGCTGCAATTCCTGGAGGAGGCGGGCGTTCTCGGCTTCCAGTTCCTCGATGCGCTGCTTCTTTCCGCCGAAGGCGGGACGGCGCTCGGGTCGCGCGGGAGGTGAAGCCGCCGGGGCGGCGGATCGCATGGGACGTCTGCGGGTGACCAGGCGTTCGGCGAGTTGGAGAACGGTGGCCGCGTCGGTGTCGTTGAGGTCGCCGAAGTCGACGTCGGCGGCGTTGTGCAGATGGGCGACCAGTTTGGGCGTGTGGGTGAATCCGGAGCGCAGTTCGACCGCGGAGATCGTGCCGAGTTCGGCGGTCAGCGCGAACCCGGAGGTGTTCAGATCGTGAATGGAGAAGGCCGCGATCCGGCGTTCGGTGATGACGAGATGGTTCAGCGCCGGGCGCATCTTCGCGGTTCTCGTGAGCGCGAGAAGTGTTTCGTCCTGGTGGAGGTGTCGGGCGAGCCTGGTGAGGAGGTCGCGCACTTGGTCGGGCTTCAGTTTCGCGCCGACGTACGGCCAGGGAACGGGCGGTGCGGCGGGCGTCCAGAACTGCCAGCCCGGAGGTGCGGGCGGCCATGACGGGTCGGGCTGCCAGCCGGGCGGTGGCGTCCAGCCGGTGGGTGGGGCGGGCCATCCTGGGGGCGGGTTGTAGAGCCAGCCCGAGGTGTTGCCCGGTTGGGGTGGCGGCGCGGCGGCACTCGGCACTGGAGCGGGTGGCGTGGGCGTGGCTGTTTGGGTTCGTATGAGGTGCAGGATGTGAGGAGCATCCGCGTCGTGCACGTCGCCGAAGTCGGATTCCTCGCCGGAGCCCTGCTTCACGACCAGGAACCAGCGCTGCTGGTACGACTTGCGGGTCTCGACCTCGGTGATGGCGGCGAGCGGGAGTTCCTGACGTGGGCCCTCGCGGCTGAGGTCGGGTGCGGAGAAGCCGATCACGCGGGTGTCGGTGACGGCGACGTGGGTGAGCTTGGGCAGTGCCTTGATGGTCGTCACCAAGGCCAGAAGGCGCTCTTCGCCCTTCACGAGGAAACCGAGCACCTTCAGGAGATGGGCGGTCTCACCAGGGTCCACATCTGCGCCGATGTAAGGGGTGGTGTGCGGCTGAACCGTCATCGCTTCTCCGCTCCTCGTCACGCATGGCTTCGCGGAGACCGGGCCGGGCGTGCTGGGAGCGTTCACCGGCAAGGATGTGGTCGTTGGCGTGGCGGTCCCCGTTTTCTAAGCGGGACGCCCCGTCGGAGAGCCGCGTTTACCGGTGGCCGGATGTGGAGAAGGCGCCGGGTCGGGTGGCGCACAGGGTCAGCGGCACATGCCGCCGCCTCCCTCTGCCTCGTTGTCCTGGTCGATGCTGGGTTCCATGTCGAGGTACTCGTCCTCGGGCCAGAGTTCGTTGGCGAGGAAGGCGAGGTACTCCTCGTCCAAGGGATCCAGCTCGGCCGTGAGCGATTCGGGATAGGAACCAAGGTCGGCGGGACCGGGCGCGGCTGGGACGGGCAACGAGGACTCGGTGTCGGCGGGTCGTGATGGACGGCGCTCGCGGGAGCGGCGGCGCGTGCGCGGCAGCGCGAGTGGCAGGCTCAGGACGAGCAGGCCGCCCAGGGAGGCGAGGACGAGGGCCGCGATCACACCACGCTGTCCTTCCGTAAGAGCCTTTCGTAAGGAGCAAAGCAGTTGAAAGCTACTAGCCGGATGTTTCGGAAGGGCAACGACATGCCGCGCGCGGGGGAGAGTGATGCCGTGAAGTTTGGTCCCCCTTGGCCGGAGGCCCGGGAACTGGGACGGCTCGTTTGGGACTACCTGGTCTACGTCACGCCGATGGCGCCGAGCGAGGTCATCGTGGCCATGGGCTGCCACGACATGCGTGTCGCCGTGCAGGCCGCGCGGCTCTGGCACGAGGGCTGGGCGCCCTTGGTGGTCGCCACGGGCGGAAACGGAAAAGTTACATCCGAATGGGCGGAGACGGAGGCGAAGGCGTTCGCCCATGTGATGCGGGACCACGGCGTACCGGACGAGGCCCTCCTTCTTGAGGAGACGGCGACCAACACGGGTGAGAACATCACCGCGACGCGCCGCTTGCTCACCGAACGCGGAGTGCAGGTGAGCCGGGGGATCCTTGTGGCGAAGCCGTACATGACGAGGCGCTCCCTGGCGACGGCCCTCCGTCAATGGCCGGGTGTGGAGTGGCTGACGTCCGCCCCGGAGGTCGCGTACGACGCCTACCTCGACGACGACCCGCGTCAGGTCTTGGAACTCATGGTCGGCGACTTGCAACGCATGGTGGTGTACGCGGAACGCGGTTTCCAGGCTCCGATGGATGTCGACGAGGCGGCTTGGGCGGCCCACGAGCGGCTCGCGCGGCTCGGGTACGACCGCTACGTGATCTCCTGAGCCGCCTCGGCCCGTCCCGGCAATGTCAGACCCCCCGCGTAGCGTCCTCCGTAGAGCGGGACGCCACCACGCGTCGTCCTTCACAGGGGCGAGGGCGACGCGCGTCCCAGCCGGCGCGGGTGCGAACGAGCGGTTCGGGGCATAATCGGCGCATGGGTCGTACGCAAGCGTCCACTTACTGCCGGATCTGCGAGCCCCTGTGCGGGCTGGAGGTGACCGCCGAGGACGGGGCGGTGCGGCGGATCCGGGCGGATCGGGAGCATCCCCTCTCCAAGGGGTTCGCGTGCCCCAAGGGCATCGCGATGGCGGAGATCCAGAACGACCCGGACCGGGTGGTGCGGCCGTTGCGGAGGCGGGCCGACGGGGAGTTCGAGGAGGTGGGGTGGGACGAGGCGCTCGATGACATCGCGTCCAGGCTGCGGCGCATCCGCGACCAGCACGGCGGGGACGCGATCGGCTGGTACTTCGGCAACCCCGCGACGTTCTCCTACAGTCATCCGCTGTGGCTGAGCGCCTTCATGGCCGCCCTCAAGTCGCCGCACCTCTATTCGGCCGGGTCGCAGGACGTCAACAACCGGTTCGCGGCCAGCGCGCTGCTGTACGGGGCGCCCACGCTGGTGCCGATCCCGGATCTCAAACGGACCGACCTGCTGCTGATGCTCGGCGCCAACCCGCTGGTCTCGCACGGGAGCATCATCAGCGCGCCGCGGATCAAAGAGGACCTGACGGCGATCGTCCGGCGCGGCGGCCGGGTGGTGGTGGCCGATCCCCGGCGGACCGAGACGGCGCGGGCGTACGAGCATCTGCCGGTGACGCCCGACGGTGACGCCTGGCTGCTGCTGTCCCTCCTCAACGTGATCTTCGAGGAGGGGCTGGAGGACGCCGAAGCCTGCGCGGTGCAGGCCCGCGGTGCGGGAACGCTGCGCGAGGTGGCGAAGGACTTCTCGCCCGAGAGCACGCAGGAACGCAGCGGAGTGCCCGCGCGGACGGTGCGGGACCTCGCGCGGAATCTGGCCTCCGCCGAACGGGCGGTGGTGTACGGCCGGACGGGCACCTGCCTGGGACGGTACGGGACGCTCACCGCGTTCCTGATCGACGCGGTGACGCTGGTGACGGGCAACCTCGACCGGCCCGGCGGAGGGATCTTCGGGGCGGCGCCCATGCGGCTCGACGAGCTGCTGCGGGTGACGGGGCTGGCCACGTACGGGAAGACGCGGTCACGGGTGGGCGGGTACCCGGACGTGCTGGGCACCTTCCCCGCCGGGGTGATGGCCGAGGAGATCACGACGCCGGGGCCCGGACGGATGCGGGCGCTGCTGGTGTCGGCGGGCAATCCCGTCCGGACCGTGCCGGGGAGCGCGGCCCTTGAGGCGGCGCTCGACGAGCTGGACCTGCTGGTCTGCATCGACCTGTACGTGACGGACACCGGGCGCAAGGCCGACTACGTGCTGCCGGCCACGACCTTCCTGGAACGGGAGGATTTCCCGCTGCCGTTCCTGCAGAACCATCTGACGCCCTACGTGACCTGGACGGACGCGGTGGTCCCGCCGCGAGGAGAGGCCCGCCAGGAGTGGCAGATCATCGACGACCTCGCACGCCGCATGGGCCTGGCCCTGGGCGCGCTCGGCCTGCAACGGCTCGCGTACCACATGGGCATACGGCCGTCGCCGCGGTTCCTGGTGGACCTGCTGCTCCGCACTGGGCCGAGAGGGGATTGGTACGGGCTGCGGCGAGGCGGCCTGAGCATCCGCAAGCTCAGGAAGCATCCGCACGGCATCGTCCTGGGCGAGCATCACCGCACCGGGACGTTGCGCCGCAGGATCCTCCACAAGGACAAGCGGGTGCGCCTGGACCCGCCTGAGATCGTCGCCGAGATCGGGCGTCTCGCCGCCGAGCCCGCCGGACCGCGAGCACGGGGCGAGGCGTACCCGCTAAGGCTGATAGGGATGCGGGAGCTGCGTTCGCACAACTCCTGGATGCACAACGTCCCGGGGCTGATGCGGGGCAAGCGCCGGCACGCGGCCCGCGTCAATCCCAAGGACGCCGCCGAGTACGGGCTTGAGGACGGTGCTCTGTGCAGGATCACGTCCGAGCATGGGGCCGTCGAGCTGCCCGTCGTCGTGACCGATGAGATGACGCAGGGCGCTGTGGCCGTACCGCACGGGTGGGGCCATCAGGGCGGCGGATGGCGAGTCGCCAACGCGGCGGGCGGCGCGAACGTGAACGTCCTGGCCTCACCCAGGCCAGGCGACCTGGAACCGCTCGCGGGGATGGCGCACCTCAACGGCGTTCCGGTCGCCATCGCGCCCGCAGCCGGTCAGGCGGGCGCCGGGTCCTGAACCGAATTCCGGACGGGCTTCCGAGCCGGCTTCCGGGCGGGATCCTGGGCCGGATTCTGGACGGGACGGTGCGGGTCGATGACACGGCCGTCCGGGAGCAGCTCACCGGTGTCCTCGAAGAGGACGATGCCGTTGCAGAGCAGGCTCCACCCTTGTTCGGGGTGGGCCGCCACAATGCGCGCGGCCTCCCGGTCCGTGTCGTTGGGCGTGGGGCAGGGCGGGTCGTGCGGGCACGTCGTCGCGCGTTCAACGGACATCGGCATCTACCTCCACTGCGTCCCAGTTTAGGACACGATGAAGCCTGCCGAGTGCTGACCGTAATAGGCAAGTCGATGGGGAATTCTTTACTTTCCCGTTGTGGCGCGGCCCGCCCCGGCGGCCCGGTCAGCGCCGGAGGTCGTCGTCCGCCTCGTCCCCATGGTCGACATCGAGCCCGACGACCGACAGGCAGCCCGTGCAGAGCCATTCGGCGATGACCGCCTGGTGGTTGGTGGCGTGCGTCCGGTACGGGTGGGCCAGGCGCCGCCGCCGCATTCCGTGACCGCAGGAGGAGTGCAGGAGCCTGCCGCACTGGGGGCAGGGCCACACGTCCTCGCGGCGCTGGCCGCAGTGCGGGCACATCGGCGTCTCATAGGTCTCGGCGAGGTCCAGGTGCCCGTGCAGGTCGGCCAGGCCGTGGTGGCCGGGCAGCCCCGGATGGCCGGGGAGCCCCGGCAGGTCGGGGAGGTCGCTCACGGCCAGCTCGTTCCGCCACTCCAGCTCCAGGTCGAGGTACTCGTCGGCGGGCCAGTGGTGGTCGGCGAGCCAGGCCAGGTACTCCTCGGAGCCGGAGTCCAGGACCGCGGTGAGCGATTCGGGATGGTCGGTGGGAGCGGCGGGGGTGGTCGCCGGCGTGCGGGGGCGGCCGCGACCGCGCCGCGCGACGGCCAGCAGCGCCAGCAGGCCGAGGAACGCGGTGGCGGCCAAGCCTGTCGCCGTGGCCATCGTGGGGTCCTTTCATGATCTTGCCGGGAGGTTGTCCGATCATGAATTCGCTTCACAAAACGCTGCGCACGCTACAAGAAAGGCTCTTTACGGAAAAGTCGATCACAAAAGAATCTTCGTCACGTTCCCGGCGTCCGGCATGTCCGAAACCCCCGTCCACGGACCGTCCCGTCACGGTCCGTCACGGCCCGCCGGGGCGCCGCTCCGGGCCTCTCCGCGAGGGGCCTCTCCGATCGTCCGTGAGGGCCGGGCTCGGTCCTTAATTCCGCTTTCGCTCCGGATTGGTGTGATCGGTGCTGCCGGCCCGGAACGCCGGGCGGCGGCATGACAGTCACGGAGGGATACGAGCTATGGCTCTCAGCGGACGAACCAGGATCGCCGTCGCGGTGGCGGGGGTCGCCGGGGCCGCGGCGCTCGGGCTGGGCGGCGTGGCGCTCGCCGATCCGGGCGGCGGCCGGACCGAGCTGCGGATCGTCACCGGACACCAGGATGGCGACCCGGCGGTGTCCCACGGCAACGCCGGGTGGACCGGCAAGGCGCCGGGCGAGGACTGCCCCGAGCGTTCCGGTGGCGCCGATCCCGCGCAGGCGGCGGACGGCCGATGACCCCGCCGTCCCCGGACGCCGACAGCGCGCTCGCCGAGCGGGCCCTCTTCGAGATGAAGAGGATCATCGTCGGCCAGGACCGCATGATCGAGCGCATGCTGGTCGCGGTCCTGGCCGGGGGCCACTGCCTGCTGGAGGGCGTGCCCGGCGTCGCGAAGACGCTGGCCGCCGAGACGCTGGCCACCGTGGCGGGCGGGACCTTCGCGCGGATCCAGTTCACCCCCGACCTGGTGCCCTCGGACATCATGGGAACCCGCATCTACCGGCCGTCCACCGAGACCTTCGACATCGAGCTCGGCCCGGTGATGGCCAACGTGGTGCTGGCGGACGAGATCAACCGGGCCCCGGCCAAGGTGCAGTCGGCGCTGCTGGAGGTCATGGCCGAGCGGCAGGTCAGCATCGGCGGCCGGACGTTCCCCGTCCCGGCGCCGTTCCTGGTGCTGGCGACGCAGAACCCGATCGAGTCCGAGGGCGTGTACCAGCTCCCCGAGGCGCAGCGCGACCGCTTCCTGCTGAAGATCGACGTCGGCTATCCGACGGAGGCGCAGGAGCTGGCGGTGCTCTACCGGATGAGCGTGGACCCGCCCGAGCCCCACGCGGTCCTCGACACGGAGATGCTGTCGAGGCTGCGGCGCTCGGCGGAGCTGGTGTTCGTCCACGACGAGGTGGCCCGGTACGCGGTACGGCTGGTGGCGGCCACGCGGGACCCGCTGGCCTACGGGGTGGAGGACGTCGCGCGGCTGATCGCCTTCGGGGCGGGGCCGAGGGCGACCCTGGGCCTGGTCGCCGCGGCCCGCGCGCTCGCGCTGCTGCGCGGCCGCGACTACGTGCTCCCGGCGGACGTGCGGGACCTCGCGGTGGACGTGATGGCGCACCGCCTCGTCCTGTCCTTCGACGCTTTGGCCGACGGGGTGGACGCCAGGACGATCGTCGCCCGCGTGGTGTCGTCCATCCCCGCGCCCCGGATCGCCCCGCGCGAGGACAGCCAAGTGGCGGGGGCCGATATCGACGCCGAACAGGCTCCCGGTGCCCAGGGGCCGCCGTCCGGGAAGGAGGCCGCGGCGTGACACCGCCGGGCGCCCCGGAACGGGGCATCCCCGTGGGGTTCCGCGAACTGGCGCCGGAGCGGGCGTTGAAACGGCTCGAACTGGTGATCGTGCGGCGGCTCGACGGGTTGCTGCAAGGCGATCATCTGGGGTTGCTGCCGGGCCAGGGAAGCGAGGCGGCGGAGGGCCGGGAGTACCAGGCGGGCGACGACGTGCGCGCCATGGACTGGAACCTGACCGCCCGCACGACCGTCCCGCACGTCCGGGACCGGATCGCCGACCGGGAGCTGGAGACCTGGGCGCTGGTGGACGCCACCGCGAGCATGGACTTCGGGACGGGCCGCGCGGAGAAGCGGGACCTGGCCGTCGCCGCGGTCGCCGCCGTGGCGTTCCTGACCGAGCGGACGGGCAACCGGATCGGCGCGCAGGTGCTGCATCCGAGCGGGCTGCGGCACGTCCCGGCGCGGACGGGCCGCGCGCACCTGCTGGCCCTGCTGCGGTCGCTGCTGGCCCTGCCCCGGTCGGAGCCGGGCGAGCAGGGCGGGGACACGCTGGGCGAGGGGATCGGCTTCATGCTGCGGACGGCCGGACGCAGGCGCGGCCTGGCCGTGGTCGTCTCGGACTTCCTGGAGGACGTGGCGTCCTGGGAGCGGAGGCTCACCCGGCTCGCCCACCGGCACCAGGTGCTGGCGGTCGAGATCGTCGATCCGCGCGAGCTGGCCCTGCCGGACGTGGGGCTGCTCGCGGTCGTCGATCCGGAGTCGGGCCGCCGCAGGGAGATCTCCACCGCGAACCCGCGGCTGCGGCTCCGGTACGCCGAGGCGGCCCGGGAGCAGCGGGCCGCGATCGCGGCGGCGCTGCGCCGGGCGGGCGCGGCCCACCTGCGGCTGCGCACCGACCGGGACTGGATCCGCGACATCGTCGAGCACGTCCTCACCCAGCGCCGGATCGCGCATGCGGCCAACCCGCCACCGCGCCGGTCCGGCATGACGGCGGCGCCGACCGAAGCGCCCGGGGGAGGTGCGGCGTGAACTTCCTGGCGCCTTCCAGGCTCCTCCTGCTGCTCGCGTTGCTCGCGCTGGTGGGCCTGTACGTGGCGGTGCAGGTGCGGCGCGGGCGGTACGCGGTGCGGTTCACCAACCTGGCGTTGCTGGAGAAGGTGGCGCCGGTGGCCCCCGGCTGGCGGCGGCACGTTCCGGCGGCGGCGTTCCTGCTGATGATGGGGCTGTTCGTGACGGGTTTCGCGCGTCCGGCCACCGAGGTGCGGGTGCCGCGCGAGCAGGCGACGATCATGCTGGCGCTGGACGTGTCCGCGTCGATGGAGGCCGACGACGTCCCGCCGAACCGGCTGGAGGCGGCCAAACGGGCGGCGGTGTCGTTCCTGGACGGGGTGCCGTCCCGCTTCAACGTGGGCCTGGTGTCGTTCTCCGGCACCGCGACCGTGAACGTCCAGCCGACCACCGACCGGCGCGCGCTGCGGGCCGGGATCGAGGGCCTGACGCTGGGACCGCGGACCGCGATCGGGGAGGGCGTGATCGCGTCCCTGGAGGCGATCAGCTCGTTCGGCGCGCAGTACGGGGAGTCCGCGCCGCCCGGCCGGATCGTGCTGCTGTCCGACGGCACCAACACGGCGGGACGGAACCCGCAGGTGGCGGCCGAGCGGGCGAACCAGGCGCGAATCCCGGTCTCGACGATCGCCTACGGGACGCCCGACGGCGTGTTCTACAACAACGGCGCCGCGGTCCCGGTGCCGGTGGACGGGCCCGCGTTGGAACGGCTCGCCCGGGAGACCGGCGGCCGGTTCTACGAGGCGGCGACGGGCGGCGAGCTGCGGCAGGTCTACCAGGACATCGGCAGCAGCATCGGGTACCGGACCGAGACCCGTGAGGTGTGGGTGTGGTTCATCGGGGCGGGGCTGCTGCTGGCCTGCGTGACCGCCGCCGCGTCCCTGCTGTGGTTCTCACGACTTCCCTGAGGCTTGAGGAGTTCCATGAGTCAGCACGGCGAGGACTCGCGCTACGGGCTCGGCGAGCCGCGCGGCCCGGACTTCCAGCCGGCGCGGCTGCCCGCCGCCTGGCTGTCGCCCTCCGCCGGCCTCCCGCGCCCGGACGGCGGGCGGCCGGCGGCGTTCACCGTCACGTCCGACCCCTGGACGGCGCGCGGCACGGCCACCACGACGGTCGGGAGGGGCCCGCGGCTGCTGACCGCGGGGCTGCTGGCGGCGGCCCTGGCGGGCGGGGCCGTGGGCGCCGTGACCGGATGGGTGAGCGCGGGCCGCGCCGTCGCCCCGATCACCCAGTCCACGGCCGGTCCCGCCAACGGGCCGGGCGACCTCAGCGACGTCGCGGCGCGGGTGCAGCCGAGCGTGGTCTCGGTGGAGACGCGGACGGGGACGGGCGGCGGAGGCACCGGCTCCGGCTTCGTGATCGACCGGAACGGCCACATCCTGACCAACGCGCACGTGGTGGAGGGCGCCGCCGAGGTCGACGTGGTGCTGTCGGACCGCCGCCGGCTGACCGCGCGGGTGCTCGGCGAGGACCGGGCGCAGGACCTGGCGGTGCTGGCGATCAGCCCGTCCGACAGCCCGTCCCCGCTGGTGTTCGGGCGCTCGGCGGACGTGCGGGTCGGTGATCCGGTGATGGCGCTGGGCTCCCCGCTCGGCCTGGCCGGAACGGTCACCGGCGGCATCGTCAGCGCGCTGAACCGCGAGGTGAGGCTCGGCGACGGCCAGCGGCGCAGGGCGGTGCAGACCGACGCGTCCATCAACCCCGGCAACTCCGGCGGGCCGCTGGTGAACGCGCGCGGCGAGGTGATCGGCGTGAACACCGCGATCGCCACGCTGAGCCGGGGCGGCGGTGGCGGATCCATCGGCATCGGCTTCGCGATCCCGGTGGACACGGCCGTGGACGGTGCCAGGCGGATCATCCGCTGACACGATGGAGGCGCCGGGTGCAGAGCCGACACAAGGCGATGGCGTCCGCGCCACGACGGGACTGAGGAGGCTCGATGCGGATCCTCGTGGTCGAGGACGAGGAGGACCTCGTCGAGGCGCTCCGGTACGGGCTGGTCCGTGCCGACTACGCGGTCGACGTGGCCTACGACGTCGAGCAGGCGTCCGAGAAGCTGTACGCGGCCTCCTACGACCTGATGATCCTGGACCTGTCGCTGCCGGACGGGGACGGGTTCGACCTGTGCCGGTCGATCCGGCAGGGCGAGCTGAACGGGGAGAGCGACCCCGGCCTGCGCATCCTGATGCTGACCGCCAGGGACCGCCTCGCCGACCGGGTGCGCGGGCTCGACCTGGGCGCCGACGACTACCTGGTCAAGCCGTTCGCGTTCCCCGAGCTGCTGGCCCGCGTCCGCGCGCTGCTGCGCCGCGACACGGTCCGGCCCGGAGGCGCGGCCTCGGCGGTGTGGCGGGTCGGCCCGCTCCGCCTGGACACCGGGCGGCACGAGGTCTTCAGGGGCGACCGGCGGTTGCAGCTCACGCCCAAGGAGTTCGCGGTGCTGCGCTACCTGATGAGCCGTCCCGGGCAGGTGGTCTCCTCCGAGGACCTCCTGGAGCACGTCTGGGACGAGAACGCCGACCCGTTCACCAACACCGTCCGGGTCACCATCGGGACGCTGCGCCGCAAGCTGACCGTGGACGGCGAGGAGCAGCTCATCGAGACCGTCGTCCGCCAGGGCTACCGCCTGCGCGAGCACGACGGGCCCACCCCGAACGGCACGGATCCGAACGGCCCCGAGCACGGCACCGCCGCGCGAGTACGAGAGATGTCCGACTGATCATGCGCCTGCGCCTGCCGTCCCGCCCGCCCCGTACGCCACGCCGCCTGCTGCCCGGCGGGCGGCGGCTCCCGGCCTTCGTCCACTCGATCCGGTTCCGGCTCACGGTGATGTACTCGACGCTGCTGTTCGTCCTGACCGCGATGGTGCTGGGCGGCATCTACACGGCGGTGGCGGCCAGCACCGAGGCCGAGCCGATCACCCAGACCTACCGCGCCGACAAGTACTTCCGCCTGCCCGACGGCACGGAGATCAAGCAGGGCGAGGTGGACGTCGTCAAGCTCCAGCAGGTGGAGCAGGCGGTCAACTACGAGACCCAGCAGGCGCTCCGGCACTACTCGCTGATCATGCTGGCGGGCCTGTTCCTGGCCAGCCTGGGCATCGGCTGGGTGCTGTCGGGACGGGCGCTCAAGCCGGTCAGGGCCATCGCCCGCACCGCCGAGGAGATCCAGGCCACCGACCTGTCGCGGCGGATCCGGCTGAGCGGGCCGAAGGACGAGCTGCGCTACCTCGCCGACACGATCGACTCGATGCTGGACCGGCTGGACGAGGCGTTCGGCGCGCAGCGGCAGCTCATCGACGACGCCTCGCACGAGCTGCGCAGCCCGCTGGCGATCATCCGGGCCAACCTGGACACCGTGCTGACCGCGCCGGACGCCGAGGACGCCGACCGCCGCCGTGCCGTCCAGGTCGTGGACCGCGCGACCACCCGGATGACGCGGCTGGTGGAGGACCTGCTGGCCACCGCGCGCCGGTCGGCCCCCGCCTTCCACGACACCGACGTGGACCTGGCGGTGGTCGCCCGCGAGGCCGCCGAGGAGTTCGACTCGCTGGCCGCCGCCCGCCGCATCGCCATCGAGCGCGACCTGAGCCGCGGCCTGCTGATCATCGGCGACCATGACGCGCTGCGCCGCGCCGTGGGCAACCTGCTGTCCAACGCGGTGCGGCTGGCGCCCGCCGGTTCGCGGATCAGGGTGGCGGCGGGCCGGTCCGGCGGCTGGCAGTGGATCGCCGTCCAGGACGAGGGGCCGGGACTGGACGCCGACGCGCAGGCCCGGGTGTTCGACCGGTTCTGGCGTGGCCAGGACGCCCGCCGTTCCCGTGACCGCCGCACGGGGCTCGGGCTGGCCATCGTCCGGCACATCGTGGAGGCGCACGGCGGCCATGTGCGGCTGTTCTCCACCCCGGGCGTGGGCAGCACGTTCGTGCTGTGGCTTCCGGTGACCGACGGCGACGCCACCACCCCGCAGGCCCCGCCGGGCGATGACCCGCTGCCCCGCGACGGCGGCTCGTCCTGACGCCCGCGCCGGTGGCCCTCCGCCGAGGCCCGGACGGCTTCCGTGCGATCTCATCAGCTTTGGTTATCAGTGACGGGTTCGTGGGGTTCTGGTATCTATGACGGCGTGCTGCTGCGTCAGTTGGAGTACCTCGCCGCCTTGGCGCGCGAAGGCCATTTCGGCCGTGCCGCCGAGGCGTGCGACGTCTCCCAGCCCGCCCTGTCGGCGGGCATCCGGAAGCTGGAGACCGAGCTCGGGGTGCAGATCGTCCAGCGCGCGCAGCGTTTCGAGGGGTTCACCCCTGAGGGGACCGAGGTGCTGCGGTGGGCGCGGCACGTGCTCGCCGAACGGGAACAGCTGAAGCGCACGCTCGAAAGCAGAAGGGGCGGACTGTCCGGCGTCCTGCGGATCGGCGCGATCCCCACGGCGCTGAGCGTCGCGGCGCTGCTGACCACCCCGATGCGGCGGAGGTATCCGCTCGTCCGGTTCTCGCTGCGGTCGATGTCGTCCCGCGAGATCGTGAGCGGGCTCAACGACTTCGACATCGACGTGGGCATGACCTACGTCGACGGCGAGCCGCTCGGCCGGGTGCGCGTGGTGCCGCTCTATCGGGAGCGCTACATGTTCCTGACCGCGGACGGGGGCGAGCTCGCCGGGCAGCGGTCGATCACCTGGGCGCAGGCCGCGGCGGCGCCGCTGTGCCTCCTGCCGCCGGTGATGCAGAACCGGCGGATCCTGGACGGGTACTTCGCCGAGGCCGGTGCCGTGGCCGAGCCCGTGGTCGAGGCCGACACCGTCTCGGCGATCTACGCGCATGTCGCGTCCATGCGCCTGTCGAGCGTCATCCCGCACGCCTGGCTGCACGGTTACGGCGTGCCCGACGGCGCCCGCGTGATCCCGCTGCCGCCGCCGGAGCGCACGTATCACGTCGGGCTCGTCCTGGCGGGCGGCGGACCCGAGCCGCTGCTCGCGCGGGCGCTGGTCGACATCGCCCGCCAGGTGGACCTCCCGCACGAGCTGGAGCAGGTGGCGAGCAGGATCACGCACGGCTGACCGGCCGTCCGCGTGATCACATTTCCACCAGGGGAAAACCGTCTTCCACTTCCGTGGTCCCGGGGATATGAAGACAGGGGCTCGGGACGTTCGGCGGTCGTGGGCGAGACCTGTCCGCCGACCTGGGCCCCGCCGGCGCTCCGGGCCGGCTGTCCACCGTCCGCTCACCCCTCGGGGGGATTGGCCTTGATCAGTGTCGCTGACGTGCTCCGGCAAGCGCCTCGCGCGGCGTCGCTCAGCCTTCGGGTCAGTTGAGACGGAGTCCGCCACACCCCACTCACCAGGAGGTGCGCAGTGGCTGCGTTGACCTTTCTCGACCGGGCGCATACGGTCGCCCCGCCCGGCTACAGCAGGTGGCTGATCCCTCCGGCCGCCCTGGCCATCCATCTTTGCATCGGGCAGGCGTACGCCACGAGCGTGTACAAGGAGCCGCTCGTCGCCCACTTCGACACCAGCCTGACCGCCATCGGAGTGATCTTCTCCATCGCCATCGTGATGCTCGGCGTGTCAGCGGCGATCTTCGGCACCTGGGTGGACAGGGTCGGGCCGCGCAAGACGATGTTCACCTCGGCGTGCTGCTGGGCGTCGGGGTTCCTGATCGGCGCGGTGGGGATCGCGACCGAGCAGCTGTGGCTGGTCTACCTCGGCTACGGGTTCGTCGGCGGCATCGGCCTCGGCCTGGGCTACATCTCGCCGGTGTCGACGTTGATCAAGTGGTTCCCCGACCGGCCCGGCCTCGCCACCGGCATGGCCATCATGGGCTTCGGCGGCGGTGCCGCGGTCGCCGCGCCGCTGTCGCGCGAGCTGCTGTCCTTCTACGGCGGTGACGAGCCGGGCGGCGACGCGGTGATGAAGCTGTTCCTCACCCTGGGAGTGGCCTACTTCCTGGTCATGATGCTGGGGGTGTTCACCGTCCGGGTCCCGGCGCCGGGGTGGAGGCCGCCGCATTTCGACCCGGCCAAGGTCGCGGCCAAGCCGCTGGTGACCACGGGCCACGTCGCGGCCGGCAACGCGATCAAGACGCCGCAGTTCTGGCTGCTGTGGACGGTGCTGCTGTGCAACGTCACCGCCGGCATCGGGATCCTCGAACAGGCGGGCCCGATGATCCAGGACTTCTTCCGGGACGCGGCCACCAACACCTCGACGGTGAACGCGACCGTCGCCGCGGGCTTCGTCGGCGTCCTGTCGGTGGCCAACATGACGGGCCGCTTCGTCTGGTCGTCCACCTCGGACTACATGGGCCGCAAGCCCACCTATGTGATGTACCTCGGCGTGGGTCTCGCCCTCTACCTGCTGCTGGCGCTGGCGGGATCGAGCTCCACCGCGCTGTTCGTCCTCATCTGCGTGGTCATCCTCTCCTACTACGGAGGCGGCTTCTCCACGGTCCCCGCGTATCTGCGTGACCTGTTCGGCACGTACCAGGTGGGCGCCATCCACGGGCGCCTGCTCACCGCCTGGTCCACGGCCGGCGTCCTCGGCCCGCTGATCGTCAACCGGGTCCTGGACGCCCAGGGCACCCCGGGAGAGCTGGTCGCCTCCGACTACCGGCCGGCGCTGTTCATCATGGTCGGCGTCCTGGCGATCGGCTTCGTCGCGAACCTGCTCATCAAGCCCGTCTCCGAACGCTGGCACGAGGACGCGGCCGTCGTGGCGGCGGCGGAGGCCGGTCACCATCCCGCGGAGGCACCCGAGAAGGCCACCGCGGGTGACGCCCGGCAGTCGTAGATGTCGCAGGAACGTAGGGGAAACTTAGGGACGAGGAGCACGCACCCATGACCGCACCCGCATCCGCACCGGCTCCCGGTACGGAGGAGCACGCGTCCGGCAAGTACAAGGCACAGCTCGTCATCGCCTGGACGATCGTCGGGATCCCGCTCGCGTACGGGGTCTACAACGCCATCAAGGCCGCCCTGCAACTCTTCGGCGGCTGATCCGGATTCAGGGTGTCGCACCCGTCCAGCGCCCGCGCGGTGCGACACCCTGGAAACGGCCGCCTCGACGTGGAAGGACCATCGCCATGACGGACCGCACCGGCGGCGTGCGGGCCGCGGCCGGCGTCGTACTCGCCGGCGGGCGCTCGACGCGGATGGGCACGCCGAAGGCGGCCCTGGAATGGCACTCCTCGACCCTCCTGCGCCGCGTGACGGGTGTCGTCGCCCGCGCCGTCCACGGCCCGGTGATCGTCGTGCGCGCCCCCGGTCAGGACCTTCCCGCCCTCGGCCCGCGCGTGCTCGTCCGCGAGGACCCGGAGGAGGGCGGCGGGCCCATGGTCGGGCTGGCCGTCGGCCTGGCGGCGGCGGCCGGGCACGCCGACGTGGCGTTCGTCTGCTCCACCGACCTGCCCTTCCTGCACTCCGCCTTCGTCACCGCGGTCCTCCGCGGCTTCGACACCGCTCCCGCCCCCGATGTCGTGCTGCCCGTCGTCGGCGGCTTCCGGCAGCCGATGGCCGCCGGTTACCGCACCGCCCTCGCGCCGAGGGCCGGGAAGCTGGTCGACGCGGGACGGGCGAAGCCGGCGCATCTGTTCGAGGAGGTCGCCGTGCGCCGGCTCGACGAGAACGCGCTGCTCGCCGACGCCCGGCTGGCGGGAGCCGACCCCGCGCTGGACTCGGTCTTCAACGTCAACACCCCCGGCGACTACCGCGCGGCGCGCGAACGCCCCGCGCCCGAGGTCGTCGTGGTACGTCACGGCGCACTCGCCACAGGAAACGGCGCCGCCGGGCCGCGACGGGTTCTGGCCGCGACCGTGGGCGCCGCCGCCGAGCGCGTCGGGCTGACCCTGGACGAGCACGTCGTGGCCGTGGTCAACGGCGAACGCGTCCACGGGGACGCGGAGTCGCCGCTGGAGGCGGGCGACACCGTGTCGTTCATCCCCGCGGACCTCGCCCACTAGCCGGGCCGCGCTCAAGCGCCGTGCCATGGCGCCGGGACGTCAGACCGCCCGGCGACCGCGACGGCGGGGACGACGGGCGGGACGGCGGCCCGCGCCGCCGCCGATCAGGCGTGACAGCACCCTGAACGGCAGCGTGACGATGCTGGCGAGGGTGCCGATCACGGCCTGGAGGGCTGCTGCGATGCGGCCCATGATGTCTCAACTCCTTGGGGGTTCGGTTTCCCTTCCTTGGCGTAACCCGTACCCCCCGTGAGGTTTCCATGCGTCCGCCGCGCACTCCGCGCGGCCGTCCACGCCGTCCGGCGGGCGTGCGACCGGGCTGAAGTCACGGTTTCCGGCTATTGACGCGCTGAGGAGCGCTTCCTTACAGTTCCGTCTACGTTCGTTCCGTCTAACCGAACGACGTATCGCTCAGCCGAACAAATGAGAGTGCGATCCATGGGTGAAACCGGCTCCCACCGTCCAGGGGCGGCGAGTGCCCTCGTCGACCGCTATCTGCGGCTCTGCGAAGACCGCGAGCTGGACGAGGCGGGCGCGCTGCTCGCCCCGGGCGCGCGCCTGGTGTTCCCGGGAAACCGGGTGCACTCCTCGCTCCCGGAGATGGCCGCGGCGTCGGCCACCCGTTACCGCTGGGTCCGCAAGGAACGGGAGCGCTACTTCGAGGGAGCCGCGGACGGCGGGCTGACGACCGTCACCTCGCTCGGCACCCTCTACGGCGAGGACCTGGCCGGACGGCCCTTCTCCGGCGTGCGGTACGTGGACGTGTTCGTCCTACGCGACGGGCTGATCGTCGAACAGCACGTGTACAACGACCTCGCGCTCGCCGGCATCGCGGCATCGCCGGCGGCCGAGCATCCCGGGACGCCCACGTAGGGCGGAGCTCGGCGAGACCCCCTGTCAACCCATTCGATCGAGGTCCCGAACATGAAGAGCACCCTCCGTCCGAGCGTGGCGGCACTGGTCGTGTCCGCCGTCGCGCTCGCCCTCACCGCCTGCGGCGGATCGTCCGGCGGCGGTTCGGCCGACAAGGAGATCACCGTCGCGTTCGCCGGCGCGGTCAACGCGCCGAAGGAGGACGTCGCAACCTACGCCGTGGCCAAGGACCAGGGCTTCCTCGACGCGACGCTGAAGGTCAAGACCATCAACGCGGACGGGTCGTCGGCCGCGATCCAGGCGGTGACCTCGCGCAGCGCCGACATCACGGCGGCCGACATGGGCTCCATCCTGGCCGCCCGGGAGAAGGGCGTGCCGATCAAGGCGATCGGCGGGCTCGTGCAGAACTGGCCGTGGCGGATCGCCGTCAAGCCGGACAGCCCGATCAGGTCCGGTGCCGACCTCAAGGGCAAGAAGATCGGCGTGATCAGCCTCGCGTCGGGCTCGGCCCCGTACGCCCGCGCGTTCGCCAAGGACGCGGGCCTGGACGGGCAGAAGGACATCGACCTGCTGCCGGTCGGCATCGGCACCCCGGCCGCGTCCGCGCTGAACAGCGGCAAGGTGGACGCGCTGGCCCTGTACACGGCGCCGTACGCGGCGATCGAGAACTCCGGCACCAAGCTGCGGTACCTGCCGAACGGCGCCGCCTTCCAGGGCATCCGCTCGCTCACCTTCGCCGCCCGCGAGGACACGATCAAAGAGAAGAAGGAGGAGCTGACCCTCTACCTGCGGGCCGCCTACCAGGGTCTGCTGTTCTCCTCGGTCCAGCCGGAGGGCGCCATGCGGATCGGGTTCAAGACGTTCCCGGCGATGCTGTCCGGCCAGACGGTCGAGCAGCGGCTGGCGGCCGACACGAAGGTGCTGAACAGCTTCCTCGACAGCGCCACCCCGGCCCAGGGCGAACCGGAGTCCTTCTCCAACTGGGGCGCGATCGGTGACGCCGAGTGGCAGAAGACCATGGCCTACACGCGGGCCGCGGGTCAGATCACCAAGGACATCCCGGTCTCCGACGTCTGGGACCCCAGCCTGCTCGCGGGCGCCAACCAGTTCGACGCCGCCCAGGTGATCGCCAAGGCGAAGGCGTACGCCCCGGCGTAGCGGCACCCCGCCCCCAGACCGTCCGAAGGAGAGTTCATGGCCAGCAGAATCCTCGGCCACCACCAGGCCGCGAAGGCCGCTAAGGCCCCGGAGGCCGACGAGGACTCCTGGATCGAGGTGGCCGGCCTGCAGAAGGTGTACCGGCCGCGCAGATCGGAACCGACCCACGCGCTGTCCGACATCGACTTCACCATCCGGCGTGGTGAGTTCGTCTCGGTCGTCGGGCCCTCGGGGTGCGGGAAGACGACCCTGCTGAAGATCCTGGCCGGGCTGATACCGAAGACCGAGGGAACGGTGCGGGTGGCGAACCGCGACGTCACCGGCCCGTTGCCCGAGGTCGGGATGGTCTTCCAGGCCGCCACCCTGCTGCCGTGGCGGACCATCCTGCAGAACGTCATGGTCCCCGTCCAGGTGCAGCGGCTGAACGTCCGCGAGTACCGGGCGCGCGCCGAGGAACTGCTGCGGATGGTCGGCTTGGAGGACTTCGCCGACAAGTATCCGCACGAGCTGAGCGGTGGCATGCAGCAGCGCGCCGGGATCTGCCGGGCGCTCGTGCACAACCCCGCGGTGCTCCTCATGGACGAGCCGTTCGGCGCCCTGGACGCGATGACCCGCGAGTATATGAACGTGGAGTTGCTGCGCATCTGGCGGGAGAGCGGGCAGACGATCGTGTTCGTCACGCACTCGATCTCCGAGGCGGTCTTCCTGTCCGACCGTGTCATCGTGCTCAGCCCCCGGCCCGGCCGCATCGCCGAGATCGTGGACATCGACCTCGGCCGCCCCCGCGACCTCGGCATGGTGTCCTCGGACGCCGCGGGCGTCCACGTGAAGCGGATCCGCGAGCACTTCAGCGCCACCGGCGCCATCGATTGACGAGGTCCCCCATGGCATCGACACAGAACACGTCCACGGGCCCGGCGGCCCTGCCGGACGCGGCCCCGCCCCAGAGCGCGGCCGGGTCCCGCCGCCGGCTCGATCCGCGGGAGCGGCCGGAGATCGTGCTCGTCCCGGCGGTCTTCGCGATCGTGATGCTCGGCTGGGAGTTCCTGGCCCGGCCGCTCGGGATCGACGAGTACACCCTGCCGCGGCCCTCGCAGATCTACACGGCGCTCGAAGCCCAGCTCACCGACGGCCAGTTCTGGGGGCACCTGCGGGTGACCCTCCAGGAGGCGCTGCTCGGGTACGCGATCGGGGTCGGCGTGGCGATGCTGCTGGGCACGCTGATCTCGCAGGTCCGGCTGGTCGAGCGAACGCTCATGCCGTACATCGTGGCCTTCCAGACCGTGCCCAAGGTGGCGCTGGCGCCGCTGTTCGTCGTCTGGTTCGGCTTCGGGATCAGCAGCAAGATCGTGATGGCGGCGGTCATCTCGTTCTTCCCGATGCTGGTCAACGTCATCGAGGGGCTGCGCTCCGCCGACGCGGACCGGATCCAGATGCTCACGGTGTTCGGCGCCGGGCGCTTCCAGATCTTCCGCATGGTGCGGCTGCCCACGGCGGTGCCGTTCATCTTCGCCGGGCTCGACATCGGGATCGTGTTCGCGATCCTCGGCGCGGTCGTCGGCGAGTTCATCGGCGCCAAGGAGGGGCTGGGCTACCTGCTGCTGCAGAGCAACTTCAACTTCGACATCGCGGGCATGTTCGCGGTGCTGGTGGTGCTCTCCGTGCTCGGGCTCATCGCGCACTTCCTGATCCGGCTCGCCCAGCGGCGGCTGGCGTTCTGGGCCGAGGAGAACAGGGTCATCGGTGCGTGACGTCCCCGCCGCCCGTCCCGCCCACCCCGCCGAGGACCTCATGACCACCGACGACTCCGACACCCGGATCGAGGCCGAGACCAAGGACGGCCCCTCCCGGTCGGGCATCGCCCGCGCCCTGGCCGTGATCGACGCGATCAGCCGGTCGCCGGAGGCCCAGGGGGTCTCCGTGCTCGCCCGGGAGATCGGCCTGTCGAAGGCGGTGACCCACCGGATCCTGCGCGAGTTGGTCGCCGGCCGGTTCCTGCGCTTCGACGAGACGACGAAGGTCTACCGGCTCGGCCCCGGCGCGCTGAGCATCGGCCTGGCGGCGCTGCGCGAGCTGGACGTCCCGGCGATCGCGCACCGCCACCTGGTCTCGCTGTCGGAGCGCACCGGGGAGACGACCACGCTCTCGCTGCGCCAGGGCTGGTCGCGGGTGTACGTCGACCAGGTGCTGTCGTCGCACGAGATCCGCATGTCGGTCGCGCTCGGCACCAGCCACCCGTTGCACGCGGGGTCGTCGTCCAAGGCGATCCTGGCGGCGCTGCCCGACACCGAGGTCGACGACTACATCGCGCACCACCGGCTCGACAGCGTCACCGACGCCACCATCACCTCGGCGGACGAGCTGCGCGAGGAGATCCGCCGGATCCGGGCGCTGGGCTACGCGGTCAGCTCCGGCGAACGGCAGTCGGGCGCGGCGAGCGTCGCGGCGGCGATCCACGGCCCCGCGGGCCAGGCGATCGGGTCGATCTCGGTGTGCGGGGTGCAGCACATGTTCACCCGCACCCGCAGCAGGTCGCTCGGCGAGCAGGTGATCGCGACGGCCGCCGCGATCTCCGCCGACCTGGGCCGCGGCCCGTCCAGGGCCGGGGACGAACGCAGGACGGCGTCCGAGCACTGACGGCGGCGGGCCACCGCCGCGTCCGGTCTTCTACAGGGGGAAACGAATGCAGGACGGTCCACTCCACGGACTGCGGGTCATCGACGCCTCGACCATTCTCGCCGGGCCGCTGTGCGCGCAGATCCTCGGCGACTTCGGCGCGGACGTCGTGAAGATCGAGCATCCGGTGACCGGCGACGGGATGCGCGGCCACGGCAGGTCCAAGGACGGCACGCCGATCTGGTGGAAGGAGATCTCGCGGAACAAGCGGGCGCTCGCCCTCAAACTGTCCGTCCCCGAGGGCGCCGAGATCCTGCTCAAGCTGGCGGCGCGGTCGGACGTGCTGATCGAGAACTTCCGCCCGGGGACGCTGGAGCGCTGGGGCCTGGGGCCGGACCGGCTGCACGAGGTCAACCCGAGCCTGATCATCGTCCGGGTCACCGGCTTCGGGCAGCGCGGCCCGTACGCCGGGCGGGCCGGGTTCGGCACGCTCGCCGAGGCGATGAGCGGCTTCGCGTACATGACCGGCGAGCCGGACGGGCCGCCCACGCTGCCCGCGTTCGGGCTCGCCGACAGCATCTGCGGGATCGCCGCCTCGTCGGCGACGGCGATGGCGCTGTGGCACCGCGACCGCGACCCGGAACGGCGCGGCCAGGTCATCGACATGAGCCTGCTGGAACCGCTGATGACGGCGGTCGGACCGGCGCCCACCGTGTACGACCAGCTCGGCGTGGTCGAGGAGCGGCACGGCAACCGGTCGACGAACAACGCGCCCCGCAACACCTACCGGACCGCGGACGGGCACTGGGTCGCGGTGTCGACCAGCGCGCAGCAGATCGCCGAGCGGGTGCTGCGGCTCGTCGGCCATCCGGAGGTGATCGAGCAGCCGTGGTTCGCGACCGGCCATGGCCGCGCGGAACACGCCGACCTGCTCGACAAGCTGGTCGGCGACTGGATCGGCGAGCGCACCCGCGAGGAGGTCATCGCGGAGTTCACCGACGCGGGCGCTGCCGTCGCCCCCGTCTACAGCGCGGCGGACATCGTCGGCGACCCGCACGTCCGGGAGACGGAGATGCTGACCAGCGTCCCCGACCCGGACTTCGGGACGATGCTGATGCACAACGTCATGTGGCGGATGTCGCGCACGCCGGGCCGGATCCGCTTCACCGGGCGCCCGCTGGGCGCCGACACCGAGGGGCTGCTCGTCGACGAACTCGGCCTCGACCCGGCGGAGGTGGCGAGCCTGCGCGAGCGCCAGATCGTGGCCTGACCGTCGAGGAGAGGTGAACCGTTGAACAGGATCTGGTTTCAGAAGCACACGGTCGTCGGCCGCAATCCCTGGCTGGACGAAGGGTACGAGCGGCACGCCCGCGACATCCTCGGCGACCGCGCGGCCGTGGAGTTCCACGCGCTGCCCTCCGAGGCGTACGCGACACGGATGCCCGCCGACCACGTGAAGTACGGCCAGCTCGAAGTCTTCTTCTCCTGGTACTTCGCCGAGCGGGCGGTGGAGGCCGAGCGCCGCGGCTTCGCGGCGTACGTGATCGGCACCAGCCAGGACCCCGGTCTGGACGCGGCGCGCTCGCTGGTGTCGATTCCGGTCGTCGGGTACGGGCAGGCGACCTTCGACTTCCTGCGCTCCCAGGGGCTGCGGTTCGGCGTGGTCGGGTTCGTCCCGGCGCTGGAGGAGGCGCTGCGGGCCAACCAGGCCCGCTACGGCTGCGCCGAGTTGTGCGTGGGTTTCCGCTACCTGCCGGAGGGGCGCACGCTCATCGAGAAGGGGCTCCCGGACGACGCCCTGCCCGCCCTGCTGGAGAAGATCGAGGGGGCGGCGGCGGAGCTGCGCGAGGCGGGCGCGCAGGCGATCGTCTCGGGTGAGGGCATTCCCTGCGAGCTGCTGTGGCGTGCCGGGATCCGCCGGGTCGCCGGCCTCCCGCTGATCGACTCCAACGGCCTGGCGCTCGCCACCGCGAACCTGCAGGCGGACCTGCTCGCCGCGGGCGTGTGGAGCCGCGAGGCCCCCGGCTACCTGACCGACCGCGCCCCGGTCGAAGAGGTCGACCGCCTGCGCGCCCTCTTCGGCCCCGCCATCACCCGCGGCTGACCCGCCTCATCCGTCCGCGAGCGCCGCGTCGGCGTTCCTGAGGGCCATCGCCATGATGGTGAGCTGCGGGTTCACCTCCGGGCAGGTCGGCAGGACCGACGCGTCCACCAGGTGCACACCGCGTACTCCGCGCAGCCGCCCCTGCGGGTCGGCGGGCGTGCCGGCGCCGCCCATCCGGGCCGTGCCGGTCGGGTGGAAACCGGCCAGGTGCAGGTCGGTGACCGGGGCGGAGGCGACGGCCTCCGACACCTCTTCCTCGGTACGGGCGATCGGGTGGCGGGGCAGGCCGGTGAGCACCTCGCGTGCCCCGGCGGCGAGCAGGATCCGGCCCATGGCGACCAGCGCCCGGCGGAGCCGTGCCGCGTCCCGGGCGGAGAGGTCGTAGCGGGGGAGCGGGCGCCGCCGCCCGTACACGCGCCCGGACGGGCCGTCGGCGATCATCGCGCCGAGCACCGCGAGCCGGCCGGACTCCGCCAGCCGCCGCCGCAGCTCCCGTCCCGTGCCGGGCAGCACGAACGAGCTCATGCCGTGCGGGCTCGCGGTCGCCTCGATCAGGATCCCGTCGCCGTGCGCCTCCTCGATCCCGGCGCTCTGCATCACGCCCGACCAGGACACCACCGGCTCGTCGAACCGCCCGGCCATGCTCGTGGCCGGGTGGACGGCCATGCCGCGCCCGAGCCCGGGATGCCCGCCCAGACCGGAGCGGCGCAGCAGCGGTGGCGTCTGCGTCGCGCCCGCGGCCACGACGATCCGGGACGCGAGGATCTCCAGGTGCGTCCCGTCCGGGCGCCGGGCCCTGGCGCCGGTGGCACGACCGCGTTCCACCAGGATGCGTTCGACCTTCGCGTGCGTGATGATGCGGGCTCCGGCCGCGCACGCCTGGGGAAGCGCGTTCAGGTGGACGCCGTTCTTCGCGTTGCGCGGGCACCCGGCGGCGCACTGGCCGCTGCCCGCGCAGCCGGGGGCGTTGCGGCGCAGCGGCGCGGCCTTCCAGCCCAGCCGCCGCGCGCCCTCCAGCGCGAGCAGCCCGTTGCGTCCCAGCACGTCGATGGGCTGCGGAGCGACGTGCAGGGTCGCCTCCACCTCGTCCAGGTAGGCGTCGAAGCCGTCCATGGGAACGCCGAGCCGCGACCAGCGGCGCTGGACGTGCGGGGGCGTCCGGTAGCAGGTGCCGCTGTTGACGACCGTCGTGCCCCCCACGGCGCGTCCCTCGGGCAGCAGGACAGGGGGACGGCCGAGCGCGAACGAGGCGCCCGCGTCCCGGTAGAGCCGGGTGAAGCGTTCGAGCGGCGGGCGGTCGCGGAAGTCGGCGGCGACGAAGCGGCGTCCCTCCTCCACGACCACCACGGACAGGCCCGCGCGGGCCAGCGTGCGCGCCGCCATCGCCCCGCCCGCTCCCGACCCGATGACGATCGCGTCGGCGGTCGTCCTGGACGGCCATGCGCTGGACGGCGTGCAGTCCAGGTCCGCGTCCGGCCGCGCCCCCTCGTACGGCACGCGCGGGGGAGCGGGCAGAAGCTCCGTGGCCGCCGCCTGAAGCAGGGGGATCTTCAGCGTCTCCAGCAGCCGGACCGCCGCCGGCCGCCCTTCCAGCACCTTGCACAACGCCTCGCGCCGGTCGGCGTCCAGCGCGTCCAGGGGGCGCCCCGTGAGGAGGCGGGACAGCACGTCCACGGCCCCGGCGCCCGCGGTGAGCCCCAGGCGCGCGGCCGGTGTGGGGAAGGCGTCGCGGGCGCGGGTGGCGACGCGCCGCACGTCGTCCTCGTCCTCCAAGCCCAGGACGGCCGCCACCGTCCCGGTCAAGGCGTTCACGTGTCGCCTCTGCGGGCGGCCTCGCCGTGGGGCCGGAAACCCACTTCCGCGTGGCCGGTGCCGTCCAGGCGCCATTCGCGTTCGACGCTCCAGCCGCGCTCCGCCGTCCGCCGTGACAGCGTGATGACCACATCGGCGCGCTCGGTGTTGTGGCAGACCGCCGGGCGCCCGTCCGGATCGGCGTAGTCGACCGCCACCGTCTCCTCGGGACGCTGGTGGACCTGGATGTGGACGCGGCGATCGCCGACCCGGCCGTGGACCGTCCAGGTGGGCAGCATGGGCTCACAGCGCAGCCGGAACGCGGCCAGCAGTGGGTCGCCCGCGGGCCAGTCCTCGCCGTCCACGCGCAGCCGGACGAACGGGAGCGCGGGCAGCCGGTTCATCAGCGGGCGGGTGGAGACCGCGGCCACGACCTCGCACACGTCGCCGCCGCCCAGATCGGCGTGCAGCCACGCCCAGCGCTCCGCGTTGCCGTGCCCGTAGATCCGGGCCGAGCCGCCGCGCCCGCCGCGCACCTCGAGCTTCCGGTCACCGAACCGCACCACGCCGTTGTACGTGGCGGCCGGCATGGAAACGATCTGCGCGGCGGGAAGCACCTCCCGCTCCCAGGCCCAGCGCGGGAAGGTGTAAAGCGGCTCGCCGATGCCCGACTCCGACAGCTCCCACGAAAGGTCACCCGCCTTTCCCGTAAGCCATCCCGGCACGTGCTCCACCGGTCCCGCGGTGAAGCCCGGCCTGTCCGCGTCCTGCCAGCCGTACGGACCGAACCGCCCGAACACCGGGGTCTCACCGGGAGGGAAGACCGCCGCCCACCCGTGCGCCCGAGCCTCGCCCTTACCGGACGCCACGAGTTCGTGGTGGAGCCAGATCCCGGTGCCGGTCGCGGGGTCGGTCAGCGTCGTGTACCACACCTCAAGCCGGCCGGACTGATGCCGCCATCGCGACCTCATCAGCACGGGGAGCCCGAACGGATCCGGAACGCGGGCCGCCTCGGGGAACCGGAAGGACGCCAGGAACCGGGCAAGGTCGCGGCGCAGGTCGAAACGCAACCTGGCCTCACCGACCACCGTCCCGTCCTCATCGGTGACCGTGACCGGCAGGAACGTCAGGGAGTGCAGTGGCCGCCATGGCGTGAGCGACTTCCAGCCGTCCAGGTGGAGGCGCCGCCCGTCCAGCGCCGTGAGGTCCAGGGTGTAGCGGATCCGGCGTGCGGTGACCGGCGCGACGTGCAGCCGCCCCGTCGCGGCGCGGTCGTCCGCCCAGCCGGGAACGGTCACGCGGCCGGACACGCTTCCCTCCAACGTCCTCCAGGGAAGCAGCACTTCGGGCAGGTCGGCGTCCAGCTTCATCCTCATCGGGCGCACGGGTTCCTCCCGCTCGCCCTTCAGGCGCACCGTCCCCTCCATGACCTCACTGAACGTCGTGCGGCGGCTGCTGTTCATCGGCCCTCCCCAGCATCAGGGACTCGGTCTCGGCGTAGTAGGCGTCGGCGGCCTCGCGGGCCCGGACCGCGTCCCCCGCGCACAGGGCCGCCACCAGCGGGGCGATCCGGTCCGCGGCGCCCGGCGGGTCGGTGAAGGCGCCCGCGAACCGCTCCCGCACCGCCAGATAGGCGTTGAGCAGCGCGTTCACCAGGAACCCGTACACCCGGTTGCCGGTGGCCGCGGCGATCACCCGGTGGATCTCGCACTCGGCGAGCTGGGCGGTGTCCGCGTCCGGCGCCGCGCGCAGCTCGCCCGCCAGCGCGCGCAGCCGGTCCCGGTGCTCGGGCCCGGCGTGCGCGGCGGCCGTGGCGGCGACCTGCGCGCCCACCTCGCGCCGCACCTGGAAGATCTCCGCCGCCCACTCCGGGCCCGCGGTGCCGACCAGCATCGGCAGCAGCTCGGGGCCGCCCAGCCGCTCGTAGTCGCGGACGCGGGTGCCGACACCGTGCCTGGTCTCCACCAGCCCCGCCTGCCCGAGACGGACCAGCGCGTGCTTCACCGACGTGCGGGTGACCTGGTACGCGGTGGCCAGCTCGCGCTCGGGCGGCAGGTAGGACCCGGGAGGGTAGCGGCCGCTGAGGATGTCGTCCCGCAGCCGCGCGGCCAGGGTGTCGACGAGGGTGTCACGGGGCAACGGGGTGGTCACGGCCCGCCCTTCGCTACGGTACGGTCGCCAGTGGCTCAGTGGATGAGCCACTGTGCCACTGTGGCAGCGCCGTCCGCCACCGTCAATGCCACCGTGTTGAAGGTCCTCGCGGGTTAAAGGCCCTCGCGTTCATGGCAAGGTGGAACGCGCGTACGCGTAACGACGCGCGAAACGGAAGGGGCATCGGATGACGGCGAACGCGATGGGGACTCTGGACTGGCAGCTGGCCGCCGGGCGGGCCGACCTGCTCGCCGGCCCGGTCGCCGCGGCCATCGGGCGGCGGCCCGAGGCGAAGGTCGCCGAGATCGACCCCGAGCTCGCCGACACCGCGGCGTTCTGCGAACGGTACGAGGTGCCGCTGGAGGCGAGCGCCAACTGCGTGATCGTCGCGGCCAAGCGCGGCGGCGAGGTCTCCCACGCGGCCTGCGTGGTCCTGGCCACCGACCGCGCCGACGTGAACGGCGTCGTCCGCAAGCGGCTCGGCGCGCGCAAGGTGTCGTTCGCGCCGATGGCGGACGCGACCTCCCTGACCTCGATGGAGTACGGCGGCATCACCCCGGTCGGGCTGCCCGCCGGCTGGCCGGTCCTGGTGGACGAGGCGGTGGCGGACGCGCCCCAGGTCGTCATCGGCAGTGGCCTGCGCCGTTCCAAGCTGCTGCTCCCCGGCAAGTCCGTCGCCGACCTGCCGGGCGCGGAAGTGCTGGCGCTCACCCTCGCCCGATAGGCGGCCCCCATGACCATGGACATATCCCCCGCGCTTCACCGTGCCCTGGAGGAGCCGGGCTTCCGCCCCCTGCCCGGCACCGTCGTCGTCCTGCTGGAGGCCGTTCAGGCGCCACCGCGGCTGGCCGCGCACCTGCGCGCGGTGCACGACGTCGCGTGCGACCTGTCGGGCTGGGTCGGCGACCGCTATCCGGCCGCCGGAGCCGACCCGGGCGCGGTCGCGTTCGGCGCCGCCACGCACGACATCGGCAAGGCGCTGCATCCCGGCGAGCTGTCGGGGCCGGGTCAGGCGCACGAGTTCGCCGGGTACCAGCTGCTTCTCTCGTACGGGGTGGACGAGCGGCTGGCACGCTTCGCCCGCACCCACTCCTCCTGGCACGAGGACGGCATCGGCATCGACGACCTGCTGGTCAGCCTGGCCGACAAGGTCTGGAAGGCCAAGCGCGTCCGCGACCTGGAACAGCTCGTCACCGACCGGCTGGCGGTCGCGTCCGGCGAGGCTCCCTGGCAGGCGTACGTGGCGCTGGACGACCGGCTCCAGCAGATCGCCGAGGACGCCGACCGCCGCCTGGCCTACCAGTCCGCCTACCCGGTCTAGCCGGTCTGGCCGCTCTGGCCGCCGACCGGGGCTGGGTAGGGGACGCCACCCGCCGCGCGGGCGCGTTCGTGGAAACGCTCGTTGGCGGACGCCATGGCCGCGGGGGAGGGGCAGCCGGGCGAGGCGGTGCGCAGCAGCCCGAACTGCACCGGATCGGCCACGTTCGCCAGGCCCGGCGTCCCCGTGTCGCCGGTGCCCTTCAGCGCCTTGACGAGGACGACACCGCTGAGGCCGATGTCCCCGGGCTCCATCGCGGCGAGGGTGCTCTCGATGAACCCGGCCGCGACCCGCCCCGGCAGGAAGGCGATCGCCCAGGGGTGGGGCCGCCGCCACTCGCCGAGGGCGATCAGCTCGTCCACGTCCGGGGTCATCCGGTCGGCGAACTCCCGGTACGTCGCCGTCTCGACCTCGCTCGGGCCGAGCCCTCGCGGCGGCTCCTTCCCGTCGAACAGCACCGCCTTCGCCTCGTACCGCCACCCGGTCTCGGACGGCTTGGCCTGGCCGGAGAGATGGTCGGCCGGTGCCGTGGTCTGGACGCGCAGGAGCGCCGTGGCGTCCTGACACGGCACCGTGCAGACCAGGACGTCGCGCGGGGCCGGCACGAGCCGGAGGACCGCCCTGGTGATGATCCCGTGCCGTCCCGAACCGCCCCTCACCGCGTCGAACAGCCGCCGATCGAGCGAGGGCGAGCACCGCGCGATCCGCCCGTCCCGCGTGACGACCTCCAGCTCGGCCACGTTGCCCGCCTGGGTGCCGTGGACGTGGGACGTCCCGCCCACGCCCCCGGCGGACAGGGTCCCGCCGACGGTCAGGTCGAGGTAGTCGGTGAGGACGGGAGGGGTGAGGCCGTGCGGCAGCGTCGCCTCCAGCACCTCGCGCCAGGTCGCGCCCGCGTCCACGCTCACGCCGGCATCCCGAACCTCGTGGACGGTGGCGAGGCCGCGCATGTCGATAGAGATGCCGCCGGTCAGGGATCGCCCATCGGTGGAATGACCGCGTCCACGAGGGACCACAGGGGTTCGCCCGTCCGCGCGCAGCAGCGTGGAGGCGACCTCACCGGCGGATGTGGGACGCACCACTTCTTGCGGCGCACCAACAGCACTTCCCCCGAAATCCTGCATAACTCAGCACGCTACCGCGCGGCCAGGGGATGGCTCTTTGTAATGAACCGGTCCGACCCAAGCCCGCCGGCACGGTAGCGCAGGGTGATCGACGACCATTGGCTGGTGCCCTATCCGGGATTGATGATGTCCGAAATGGATGGTCGGTGAATGCACTGGTCAGTGCGTCGCTTCATCGGGACGGTGCGGGAGTGGACCGCGACCGTAACCTCGGGGCCAGATGTCGGTGGCGGTGGGCGGCCATCCGCGCCACGCTGCGTGACCAGGTTCTACCGTCGTGTTGAGGGCGTGTCCCTTAGCGGCTTTCGTGATCCGGAAACCGGCGGTTAACGTCACTCTGACACAATGGCCTAACAGCTGTAGTTCTGGGCATGGAGGTCGTTACTACTTCAGGAGGCGGTCGCGCGTGTCGCACGGCAGTGAGTTCGTTGTGGTGGCCAACCGGCTTCCGGTCGATCGGGTCCCCGGAACCGGGACCGGTGATGGGGCGGCCTGGCGAAGAAGCCCCGGCGGCCTGGTGAGCGCCATCGCGCCGGTGATGCGGCGCAGGCAGGGCACCTGGGTGGGCTGGCACGGAGCGCCCGACGAGGTCCTGGAACCGTTCGAGACCGACGGGCTGAACCTCCACCCCGTGCCACAGTCCGCCGACGACGTGAAGTACTACTACGAGGGCTTCTCCAACGCGACCCTGTGGCCGCTCTACCACGACGTGGTCGCGCGTCCCGTATACAGCCGCGAGATGTGGGACGCCTACGTCCGGGTCAACGAACGGTTCGCCAAGGCCGCGTCCGAGGTGGCCTCGAAGGGCGCCGTCGTGTGGGTGCAGGACTACCAGCTCCAGCTCGTCCCGGCGATGCTGCGGCGGCTGCGTCCCGACGTGCGGATCGGCTTCTTCCTGCACATCCCGTTCCCGCCGCTGGAGCTGTTCTGGCAGTTGCCCTGGCGCCGGCAGATCCTGGAGGGGCTGCTGGGCGCCGACCTGGTGGGCTTCCAGTTGCCCGGCGCCGCTTCCAACTTCGTCCGGCTGTGCCGCAGGCTGCTGGACGCCCGCTACAACAAGCAGGACGTGTACTGGGAGAACCGCGTCGTCCGCGCCCGCTCGTTCCCGATCTCCGTGGACGTGTCCGAGCTGAACGAGCTCATCACGCGCCCGTCGGTGCGGGAGCGCGCGGAGGAGCTCCGCACCGACCTCGGCGACACCACCGTCCTGCTGGGGGTGGACCGGCTCGACTACACCAAGGGCATCACCCAGCGCCTGGAGGCGTTCGGCGAGCTCTTCCGGGACGGGCACCTCAAGCCGGGCCAGGCCGTGTTCGTGCAGATCGCGACCCCCAGCCGCGAGCGCGTCGAGCAGTACCAGCTCCTGCGCGACCAGATCGAGCAGCAGGTGGGCCGGATCAACGGCGAGTACGGCGAGATCGGCTTCCCGGTGGTGCACTACATGCACACCTCCTACACGAGGGACGAGCTGGTCGCGCTCTACCTGGCCGCCGACGTCATGGTGGTGACGCCGCTGCGGGACGGCATGAACCTGGTCGCCAAGGAGTACGTGGCGTGCCGTTCCGACCTGCGCGGCACGCTCGTGCTCAGTGAGTTCACCGGTGCCGCGGCCGAGCTGCGCCGCGCCTACCTGGTGAACCCGTACGACATCGACGGCCTCAAGGACACGCTGCTCACCGCGCTGAACGCCGGGCCCACCGAGCAGGCCCGCCGGATGCGCGCCATGCGCAAGCGGGTGATCGAGCACGATGTCGATCGCTGGGCGCAGGACTTCCTGACCTCACTGGAGGAGGCGCAGCGGCGCCACGGGGTCCCGGCCGCCATGAGCTGACGCCGCCGGCCGGGGCCTTCGCTGAATGTTTGCTGAATATTGCGGCCGGCGCGGACGGGCCCGGAGCCCTGACGATGACCAGCGCCCGACGGCCCAGGCCGGAGTTGAGGGGCGTCCGGGGCGCCGATGCGAGGCGTCCGGATTGCCGGGTTTTTCGTGGGAAGTGCGGTTTCCGGGCCTTGTCCCTGCGTGCAGGCGCCACCGGCCGCCCGGGCTTCGGCGGACACGTTTCGCCACCATGTGAAAACCGCGTGCAGCCGATGGGGCCCGTCCCGGGGACGGAAACCCGCCCCGGGACGCCTCGCGGGCGCGGGTCAGACCGGCCGCGGCGCGGCGGAGCGCACGTCGAACGCCGCCCAGACGGCCTTGCCGCCGGTGGCGAGCGGGGCCCAGCCCCACGAGGCGCTGACCGCGCCGACGACCAGCAGGCCGCGCCCGCCCTCGCCGAAACGGCCCGGCTCCTGCGCGATCGGCTCGGGCGTGCGGGCTCCGGGATCGGTCACGGCCGCGACGACGCGCCGGGGGTGACCGAGCAGGACGAGCTGGATCGGGCCTGCCGGCAGCGGCCTCGGCAGCCCGCGCAGCCCGTGCTGGAGCGCGTTGGTGACCAGCTCGGACACGGCGGCGACGACGTCCTCCGCGGTCGCGTCCAGGCCCCATTCGCGCAGCGTGGCCTGCGTGAACGCGCGCGCCTGCCGGGGTGAGCTGTTCTCGGCCGGCAGCACCTGCCGCGCGGTGCGCGGCACGCCCGACGGCGGCGCGGGCCACAAGCCGGCCAGCCCTGGCACGACCGCGGGAGCGCCCTGCGGGGCGTCCTCGGCGAACGACGTGCGGGGTTCCGGCAGGGGAGCGTGGTCCGGCAGCGGGTGCGGGCCAGGATGCCGCTGGCCGTTGGGGGCGGCCGGAGCCGCCACGTCGTCTGCCTGGTCAACGATCATTGTCAAACCCCAGTGGCGTGCGGGTCGTTACGTGGCGGGCGTTCGCTATCTTGCTCCCCATGTCGTGCAGATGCAAGACCGTCTGCATGGACGAATGCAAGAACGAATGCACGTGCATCTCGTACCATGGCGTTGGGGTGGGGCGAGATCGCGGCCTCCCTGCGGGGAGGCGGAGTACGCCTTAGAGGGGGCAGATTGATGGACGGCGCCAAGCTGTCGGACGTCCGCCGGGCCGAGCTCGCCTGGCAGAAGAGCCGCCGGAGCAACCCGAGTGGCAACTGCGTCGAGATGGCGGAGCTCCCGACGGGGGAGATCGCCGTGCGCAATTCCCGGTACCCGGACGGGCCGGTCCTGATCTACACGCGAGAGGAGGTCGAGGCGTTCGTCGGTGGCGCCAAGGACGGTGACTTCGATCACATCCTGGTGTGAGCCCGTTCGGTCCATCGGTAAACCGAATCTCATTCCAATTCGGCGATCCGCCCGGTAGCGTGCACTTTCATGCATCCGGGGCAGATCGCCGAACAGGCCCCCGGCAAGCCCGCCGTGATCATGGCGGGCTCCGGGCGGGTCATCACGTACCGAGAGCTCGACGAGGAGTCCAACCGGCTGGCGCACCTGCTGCGGGCCCAGGGGTTGCGACCCGGCGACCACATCGCCTTCATGCTGGAGAACCATCCGCTGTTCCTCCCCATCGCCTGGGCGGCACAGCGGTCGGGGCTCTACTACACGGCCATCAGCTCGCGCCTACAGCCCGAGGAACTCGCCTACATCGTCGACAACTGTGAAGCCAAGGTCTTCATCACCAGTCACGCGCTCGCCCGTACGGCCGTGTCGATCGCCGAGCGGACGCCCAATGTCCGGCTGCGCCTGATGGTGGACGGCGCCGCGCCGGGCTTCCTGCCCTACGAGCAAGAAGTGGCCCGGCAGCCAGTGACCCCTATCGCCGACGAGTGCGAGGGGGGAGACATGCTCTACTCCTCGGGCACCACGGGCCGCCCCAAGGGCGTCAAGCCACCGCTGTCCCTGGCGCCGCTCGGGGAGGCCGGGCCCCTCTACCAGCTCATCTCGCTGCTGTTCCAGCCGGACGGGGACTCGGTCTACCTCTCACCGGCGCCGCTCTACCACGCGGCCCCCTTGCGCTACTGCCTCACCTTCCAGCGCATCGGCGCGACCATCGTGGTGATGGAGAAGTTCGACGCGGAGGGCGCGCTGGCGGCGATCGAGAAGTACAAGGTCACCCACAGCCAGTGGGTGCCGACCATGTTCATCCGCATGCTCAAGCTCCCCGAGGAGACCCGGGCGCGGTACGACCTGTCGAGCCTGCGGTGCGCGGTGCACGCGGCGGCGCCCTGCCCGGTCCCGGTGAAGGAGCAGATGATCGACTGGTGGGGCCCGATCCTGCACGAGTACTACGCCGGCACCGAGGGCAACTGCTTCGTCTACACCGGCTCGCAGGACTGGCTCGCGCACAAGGGCACCGTGGGACGTCCCCTGCTCGGCGAGATCCACGTGTGCGACGACGAGGGCAACGAGCAGCCGCCCGGCACCCCGGGGACCCTCTACTTCGGCAACGGGCCCACGTTCGAGTACCACGGCGACGAGGAGAAGACCAAGTCGTCCCGCGACCCGTGGGGGCACGGCTGGACCACGCTGGGCGATGTCGGCTACGTGGACGAGGAGGGCTTCCTCTACCTCACCGACCGGCGTTCCTACATGATCATCAGCGGCGGGGTGAACATCTACCCGCAGGAGGCCGAGAACGTCCTGGCCGTCCATCCCGCGGTCGCCGACGTGGCCGTGATCGGGGTGCCGGACCCCGAGATGGGCGAGGCCGTGAAGGCCGTCGTCCAGCCGCAGGACCCGGCCGCCGCGGGCCCGGAGCTGGCGGACGAGCTGATCGCGTACTGTCGGGAGCGGCTGGCCCACTACAAGTGCCCCCGCAGCGTCGACTTCCGGGAGGAGCTGCCCCGCCACCCCACCGGAAAGCTCTACAAGCGCCTGCTACGGGACGAGTACTGGAAGGACCACCCAGGCCAAGCCGGGCCTGCGGATCGCGCCCCAGCGCCCTCCTGAGGCCCGGCAGAGCCCGGACGGCGGGCACCGGCCGCCGGGGTGACGGCACCGACGGACGGCGTCGGCGGACGGCACCGGCGAGAAAGGCGAAGCGCCCCGCCCCCTGAGCTCGTTCCAGGGGACGGGGCGCATGCCCGTACGGCCGCCTCTAGTGCATCATCACCGGGGCGTCGACCGGGGCGTCGTCCTTGCCGTCCAGGTCGCTCGCGACCGGCCTCCTGCGCGGCAGCAGCAGCGCCGGAAGGAACGCCAGCGCCAGCAGGGCCAGCGACCACCAGTAGGTGGTCTGGAAGGCGTCGGCCATCTTGTTCATGATGTCCGCGATCATCTGCGGCGGGATCTGGGCGCCCGACGGCACCTCGGCCGCCATGCCCCCGCCGCCACCGCCGAGGCCGCGGCTCTCCATCTGCGCGGTCAGCAGCACCGCGATGAACGCGGTGCCGATCGAGCCCGCCACCTGCTGGATGATGTTCAGCGCCGTGCTGGCCCGCGGCACCTCGTCGTGCGCCAGCGTCTGCATGGCCGCCGACATGGTCGGCATCATCGTCATGCCCATGCCGAGGCCCATCACGAACAGCGCGCCGCCCAGGCCCCAGTACGAGGCGTCGACGGTGAGCTGCGAGGCGAACAGCGCCACGCCCGCCACCACGATCGACAGCCCGCCCAGGACCACCTTGCCGGGACCGACCCGGTCGGTGAGCTGACCGCCGATCGGCATCGTGACCATCGCGCCGAAGCCCTGCGGAGCCAGCAGCAGGCCCGCGGAGAACGCCGACTCGCCCCGCACCACCTGGTAGTACAGCGGCAGGATGAGCATCGCGCCGAAGAACGCGCAGGCGAACAGCACCATCGTGCCGGAGGCCGCCGCCACCGAGCGCCGCCGGAACAGCCGCAGGTCGATCAGCGGGTTGGTGTTGCTTCGCTGCAGCGCCCTGATCACGAAGCCCAGCACCAGGACCACACCGCCGATCGTGGTGATCAGCACGTCGGTGCGCCCGAAGTCGGACTTCTCGGCACCGGTGGCCAGGCCGTAGATCAGCCCGGCGAGGCCGGGGGACAGCAGCAGCAGGCCGGGGAAGTCCAGCCGCTCGGCCGGGCGCGGCTCGTCCCGCTTCAGGATCCGCCAGGCCAGCGCCAGGGCCAGCGCGCCGAGGGGCACGTTGATGTAGAAGATCCAGCGCCAGGAGACGTCGTCGACCAGCCAGCCGCCCAGGATCGGGCCGGCGATCGGGCCGAGCAGCATCGGGATGCCGACGATGCTCATCACCTTGCCGACCCGCGACGGGCCCGCCGCCTGGGTCAGGATCGTCATGCCGGCGGGCATGATCATGCCGCCGCCGAGGCCCTGGAGCACCCGGAACAGGATCAGCGACTCGGCGCTCCAGGCCATGCCGGCCAGCGCCGAACCGGCCACGAACAGGCCGATCGAGATCATGTACAGCCGCTTGGTGCCGAAACGGGCGGAGGCCCAGCCGGTCACCGGGATGACCGTGGCGAGCGCCAGGGTGTAGCCGGTGGCCACCCACTGGATCGTGGACAGCGGCGCGTCGAAGTCCTCCGTCAGGTGCTTGAGCGCGACGTTGACGACCGTGATGTCCAGGATGGACATGATGGCGCCGAGGACGACGACCATGGCCACTGCGAGCACGCCGCGATCAAGCCCTCCGTCGGAGTCCTGGACCTTGGGGCCGTCCGCCGCGTGTGGTGACGCGGGTCCCTTCAACTGTGTGTTCCAATCGTCGTGCCCGGACATGCGGGCAGGCTTGCAAGGTCAGAGGGCTGGGGTGCGCCAGCAAGGTACTGCAGTCGCTGACGAGACTGCGAACGGTTTGTCTGGTGACGAGTATTCCGTCAGCCACCGACAATCCGCCGATCGCCCCCGGTTGAGGGCCGGATTCCGGCCCTGGTCAGGCGGGTGCCGCGCGAGTGTGACACACCTTACATTCCCCCGATATCGTCGATTTCCGTCTACATGCGGATAGACCCATCCTGACCCGAGAACTCATCGGTGCGCGACCGGTCTGTTGGCGCGATGTGGCCGTGACGCCGCAACACAGTGACGCCGCGGCGATATGGCCGCGGCGTCACGAGGAGCGTGCGTGGGGTCTCAGACGGAGGCGGGCAGGCCCAGGGCGCGCGCGATCAGCATCCGCTGGACCTCGGACGTGCCCTCGCCGACCTCCAGGATCTTGGCGTCCCGGTAGAAGCGGCCCACCGGGTACTCGTTCATGAAGCCGTAGCCGCCGAAGATCTGCGTGGCCTCGCGGGCGTTGTCCATCGCGGCGTTGGACGCGGCCAGCTTGGCGATCGCCGCCTCCTTCTTGAACGGCTCGCCCGCGAGCATCCGCGCGGCGGCGGCGTAGTAGGCCAGCCGCGCGGTGTGGACGCGCAGCTCCATGTCCGCGATCTTGAACTGGATGGCCTGGTAACGGCCGATCTCCCGGCCGAAGGCGACCCGCTCCCGCACGTACCGCAGGCACTCGTCCACACAGCCCTGGGCCAGCCCGACCGACAGCGCGGCGATCGCGATGCGGCCCTCGTCCAGGATCCGCAGGAACTGCGCGTAGCCGCGGCCCCGCTCGCCGACCAGGTTCTCCGCGGGCACCCGGACGTCGTCGAACGACAGCTCGCGGGTGTCGGACGCAGACCAGCCCACCTTGGAGTACTTCCTGCCGACCGTGAAGCCCGGGGTGCCGTTCGGGACGAGGATCGTGGAGATCTCGCCGTCGCCGGTGAGCGCCGCGACGGTGACGAACGCGGTGATGTCGGTCCCGGCGTTGGTGATGAAGGACTTCGAGCCGTTGATGACCCAGTGGTCGCCGTCCAGCCGGGCGGTGGTGCGCATGCCGCCGGGGACGTCCGAGCCGCCGCCGGGCTCGGTCAGCCCGAACCCCGCCAGCCGCTCGCCGGACGTGAGCCGCGGCAGCCACTCGGCCTTCTGCGCCTCCGAGCCGAACCGGTGGATCGGCATCGCGCCCAGCGACACCGCGGCCTCCAGCGTGATCGCCACCGACGAGTCCACCCGGGCCAGCTCCTCCAGGGCCAGGCAAAGGGCGAAGTAGTCCCCGCCCATGCCACCGTGCTCCTCGGGGAACGGCAGGCCGAACAGCCCCATCTTCCCCATCGCCGCGACGATCTCGTACGGGAACTCCGCCCGCTCGTACAGGTCGCCGATCACCGGGGCCACCGACTCCCGGGCGAACCGCTCGACCGTCCGCCGCAGCTCCTCCTGCTCCTCGGTGAGCGTGAAGTCGATCATGAGTGCACTCCGTCCATGGTCGCGGCCCCCGTCACGTGCTCGCCCCGGTACTCGTTCTTCCGCCGTCGTCCGCCGGGGACAGGGCCTGGACGACGCGGGACGGGCTGGGCCGGCCGAGGCGCCCGGCCATCCAGCGGCTGGTGGCGACGAGCCTGTCCAGGTCGACGCCCGTCTCGATGCCGAGCCCGTGCAGCATCCACACCAGGTCCTCGGTGGCGAGGTTGCCGGTGGCGCTCTCCGCGTACGGGCAGCCGCCGATCCCGCCCGCCGAGGCGTCCACGGTCGTCACCCCGGCGCGGAGCGCGGCGAGCGTGTTGGCGAGGGCCTGGCCGTAGGTGTCGTGGAAGTGGACGGCCAGCCGCTCGGCGCCGATACCGGCCGCGACCATCGCCTCGATCAGCGCGGTCACCTGGCCGGGCGTCCCGACGCCGATGGTGTCGCCGAGGCTGATCTGCGAGCAGCCCAGCTCCGCGAGACGGGACGCGACGGACACGACCCGGTCGATCGGCACCTCGCCCTCCCACGGGTCGCCGCAAACCATCGAGACGTACGCGCGCACCCACAGGCCGTCGGCGAGGGCGCGCTCGATGACCGGCGCGAACATCGCCAGGGACTCCTCGACCGTCCGGTTGAGGTTGCGGCGCGCGAACGACTCGGTGGCGCTGGCGAACACGGCGATCTCGGTCACGCCGTTGGCCAGCGCCCGGTCCAGGCCGCGCTCGTTCGGCACCAGCGCGGGGTAGCGCGCCGACGGCGAGCGCGGCAGCGCGCCCAGCAGGTCCTCGGCGTCGGCGAGCTGCGGCACCCACGCGGGGTGGACGAAGCTCGTGGTCTCGATCGTGCGGAGCCCCGCGTCGGCCAGGCGCACCACGAACTCGGCCTTGTCGGCGACCGGGACGATCGTCTTCTCGTTCTGCAGCCCGTCGCGCGGCCCGACCTCGTAGATCGTCACCCGCTCCGGCAGGCCCTCCATCGGGACCCTCATGCCTCCCCCTCGATGACGGCCAGGACGGCGTCCAGGGCGACCTGGGCGCCGGCGCGGGCCGGCAGCCGCGTGACCACGCCGGCGATCGGCGCGGTGACCGTGTGCTCCATCTTCATCGCCTCGACGACCACGAGTGGCCGGCCCGCCGTCACCCGGTCGCCCTCGGCCGCCTTAACGGCGAGCACCGTCCCGGGCATGGGGCTGCGCAGCACCCCGTCCCCGGCGACGACCGCCGCCGCCGGATCGTCGGCCCGGACGTGCTCGGCCAGCGCCCAGGCGTTCCCGTCCCGTCCCAGCCACAGCGTGCGGTCCTCGCGCGCCGCCGCGAACGTGACGGTGCGCCCCCCGTAGGTGAGGACGAGCGACGCGGGACCGCCCTTGCGCAGTGATACCCGCACCGGTGCCTCGCCGCCCACGGTCACGAGCGCGTCGTGCGCGCGGCCCTGGACGCGGACCTCCACCGGGTCCCCTCCGGCCGGCGTGATGATCCAGGACGTCCAGGCCGGGGCGCCGGGACGCCAGCCGTCCGGGACGGCCCACGGGTCGGGATCGCCGGTCTCCAGGGCGAGCATGCGTTCCAGCGCGGCGGCGACGAACGCCTCCGGCGGGACGGCGGAGGCCGGTGCCGGCTCGTCCAGGGAGCGTTCGACGAGGCCGGTGTCCAGGCGTCCGGCGACCACCTCGGGGTGGCGCAGCAGCTCGCGCAGGAAGGCGACGTTGGTCGGGACGCCCAGCAGCGTGTACGAGGCGAGCGCCCTGTCCAGGCGGCGCAGCGCCTCGGCGCGATCCGACCCCCATGCGATCACCTTGGCCAGCATGGGGTCGTACGACCCGCCCACCTCGGTGCCCTCGGCCAGCCCCGAGTCGACCCGGACGGAGCCGCCGGTGGACGGCTCGTCCAGGAGCAGGACCCGGCCGCCGGTGGGCAGGAAGCCGCGGGACGGGTCCTCGGCGTAGACGCGGGCCTCGATCGCGTGGCCGTTCAGCCGCACCTCGTCCTGCGTGAAGGGGAGCGGCTCACCGGCCGCCGCCCGGAGTTGCAGCTCGACGAGGTCGAGGCCGGTGACCTCCTCGGTGACGGGGTGCTCGACCTGGAGCCGGGTGTTCATCTCCATGAAGAAGTACTCGCCCGGCCGGTCGGCGGAGACGATGTACTCCACCGTCCCGGCGCCCACATAGCCCACGGCGCGCGCCGCCGCGACCGCGTCGGCGCCCATGCGGTCCCGCGTCGCCGCGTCCAGCAGCGGCGACGGCGCCTCCTCGACGATCTTCTGGTGGCGGCGCTGGAGGCTGCACTCGCGCTCGCCCAGATGGACGGTGCCGCCCCGGGAGTCGGCGAAGACCTGGATCTCGATGTGCCGGGGGTTCTCCACGAACCGCTCGGCCAGCAGCGTCCCGTCCCCGAACGCGGCGATCGCCTCCCGGCGCGCGGCGGCGATCGCGTCGGGCAGGTCCGCGGCGTCGCGGACCAGCCGCATCCCCTTGCCGCCCCCGCCCGCGGACGGCTTGAGCAGGACGGGCAGCCCGATCTCCAGCGCGGCCCGCGCCAGCTCGTCGTCGGACAGGCCCGGCTCGTCCCGTCCGGGCACGACCGGGACCCCGGCGGACGCGACGGCGCGCTTGGCGCGGATCTTGTCGCCCATCGCCTCGATCGCCTCGGCGGGCGGGCCGACGAAGGCGATGCCCGCGGCGGCGCAGGCGCGGGCGAACGCGGCGTTCTCGGCCAGGAACCCGTACCCGGGATGGACCGCCTCCGCCCCGGTGCCGCGCGCGGCGCCGACCACCGCGTCGATGTCGAGGTAGGACGGGACGCGCACCGCCTCGTCCGCCGCCCGGACGTGGGGCGACGCCGTGTCGGCGTCGGTGTGCACCGCCACCGACCGGATCCCGAGCCGGCGCAGGGTCCGGAACACCCGGAGCGCGATCTCACCCCGGTTGGCCACCAGGACGCTCTCGAACACGTCGTTCCCCCGCTTCCCTACATCCGGAAGACGCCGTAGCCGACCGGCTCCAGCGGCGCGTTGGCGGCCACGGACAGGCCCAGCCCCAGCACCCGGCGGGTGTCGCGCGGATCGATGACGCCGTCGTCCCAGATCCGGGCCGTCGAGTAGTACGGGTTGCCCTGCCGCTCGTACTGGTCGCGGATCGGGGCCTTGAACTCCTCCTCGGCCTCGGCCGGCCACGCGTCCCCGAGCTGGTCGCGGCGGACCGTCGCCAGGACGGCGGCCGCCTGCTCGCCGCCCATCACCGAGACGCGGGCGTTCGGCCACATCCACAGGAACCTGGGCGAGTAGGCCCGGCCGCACATGGCGTAGTTGCCCGCGCCGAACGACCCGCCGATCACCACCGTGAACTTCGGGACGCGCGCGCACGCCACCGCCGTCACCATCTTCGCGCCGTGCTTGGCGATGCCGCCCGCCTCGTACTCGCGGCCCACCATGAAGCCCGTGATGTTCTGCAGGAACACCAGCGGGACCGAACGCCGGTCGCACAGCTCGATGAAGTGGGCGCCCTTCAGGGCCGACTCGCCGAACAGGATCCCGTTGTTGGCGACGATGCCCACCGGGTGGCCGTGGATGCGGGCGAACCCGGTGACCAGGGTCGTCCCGTACTCCTTCTTGAACTCGTGGAGGCGGCTGCCGTCCACGATCCGCGCGATCACCTCGCGGACGTCGTAGGGGGTCCGCGGGTCGGGCGGGACCACCCCGTACAGCTCGGCGGGATCGGCGGCCGGCTCCTCCGGCTCGGCCACGTCCCAGGGCCGCGCGGCGCGGGGCGCGAACGTGGCGGCGATGTCGCGGACGATCGACAGCGCGTGCGCGTCGTCCTCGGCCAGGTGGTCGGTGACGCCGGACGTGCGGGAGTGCAGTTCGCCGCCGCCCAGCTCCTCCGCGGTGACGACCTCGCCCGTGGCGGCCTTCACCAGCGGCGGCCCGCCCAGGAAGATCGTGCCCTGGCCGCGGACGATCACGGCCTCGTCGCTCATCGCCGGGACGTAGGCGCCGCCCGCCGTGCACGAGCCCAGCACGGCGGCGATCTGCGGGATGCCCTCGCGGGACATGGTGGCCTGGTTGTAGAAGATGCGCCCGAAATGCTCCCGGTCGGGGAAGACCTCGTCCTGGAGCGGCAGGAACGCGCCGCCCGAGTCCACCAGGTAGACGCAGGGCAGCCGGTTGTGGAGGGCGACCTCCTGCGCGCGCAGGTGCTTCTTCACCGTCATCGGGTAGTACGTGCCGCCCTTGACCGTGGCGTCGTTGGCGACCACCACGCATTCGCGGCCGGCGATCCGCCCGATCCCGGTGATGATGCCCGCTCCGGGCGCCTCGCCGTCGTACATGCCGTGCGCGGCGAGGGGCGACAGCTCCAGGAACGGCGATCCGGGGTCCAGGAGCGCGTCCACCCGGTCGCGGGGGAGGAGCTTGCCGCGCGCCACATGCCGCTCGCGCGAGCGCGGCGGCCCGCCCTTCGCGGCCTGGTCGAGGCGCTCGCGCAGCTCGGCCGCCAGCGCCTCGTTGTGCGCGGCGTTGCGCTTGAACGCCTCGTCGCCGGGGTCGGCGCGGGTCGCCAGGACCGGTGGTCCGCTCATCGCTCGCTCACTCGCCGTTCCTCGTACGGTCGCCGGGCTCGCCAGTTAATGATGATTAACAATGGCGATGTTAAGGCACATTAACAACGCCAGTCTAGACTGTTCTCATGACCCAGGCCACCGGCGAACCCCCGCACCCGCCTCCGTCTCCGCTTCCCGCGAGCGCGGCCGGCGCGCCGGGCCCGGTGAACCCGCGGAGGGCCGAGATCCTCGCGGCCGCCGCCGAGCTGTTCGCGCGCCGCGGCTTCCACGGCGTGTCGATCGGCGACCTCGGACGCGCCGTCGGGCTCACCGGCCCCGCGCTCTACCGGCACTTCCGCGGCAAGGAGTCCGTGCTCGCCGAGATGCTGCTGGACATCAGCCGGCGGCTGCTGGACGAGGGCGTCCGCCGCGCCGCCGTCCCCGACCCGGCGGGGGCGCTGGACGGGCTGCTGCGCTGGCACATCGCCTTCGCCCTCGACAACCCGGCGCTGATCACCGTGCACGGCCGGGAGCTGGACAACGTCCCGGAGGCCGCGCGCAACCAGGTCCGCAGGCTCCAGCGGGCCTATGTCGAGGAGTGGGTGAGCGTCCTCCGGCGCCTGCGTCCCGAGGAGCCCGCCGACCGTACCCGGGCGGCCGTCCACGCCTGCTTCGGCCTGCTCAACTCGACCCCGCACAGCGCCACGGACCTGGATCGCGAGGCCATGGCCGACCTCCTGCACGCCATGGCCCACGCGGCCCTCCGGGCGCCCGGCGGCTGACCGGCCATGGGGGCCGGGCAGGGAAGTAACTGGACACTTATTTTTGGACCGTTCCCAGCCTTGACTTCGCGTACCGGACATAGCTGCATGGACTCCATCGGCGATCACGCCGTCCGGCACGAGGAGACCGCATGGGAAACACGGAAGTCGAAGGCGTCAGCTTCTACGAGATCGCGGCCGCGCAACCCGACCGTCCCGCGTTCCTGGGCGGGGACGCGCCCGCCACCTACGGCGCGCTGCACGCGCAGGTCAACCGGCTCTCCCATGCGTTCGGCGACCTCGGGATCGGGCCCGGCGGCACGGTGGCCACCGTCGTCGGCAACCGCGCCGAGTTCCTGACCGTCATGCTGGCGGCGCTGCAGTCCGGCCTCTACCTCGTCCCCGTCAGCCGGCACCTCACCGCCCCCGAGATCTCCTACATCCTGTCCGACAGCGGCGCCCGGGCCGTGGTCACCGAGGGGACGTTCGCGTCCACGGTGGCCGGCGCCGCCGCCGAGGCCGGCATCCCGCCCACCGGGCGGGTCACCATCGACGCGCCCGCGGACGACGGCTTCACCGGCCTCACCGAGCTGATGGAGGGACGCCCCGAAGAACCGCCCGCCACGCGCAAGATGGGCTCGGTGATGCTCTACACGTCCGGCACGACGGGCAAGCCCAAAGGGGTGCAGCGCCCGCTGCTGGACTACCCGCCCGAACTGCCGATGACCGTGCTCAGGCAGACCCTCGTCAAGCACCTCGAACTGGAACCCGGCGACGAGGTCCACCTGGCGGTCGGGCCGCTCTACCACTCGGCCCCGTGCATCCACGCGCTGCTGGCGCTCAGCCTCGGGCACGCCGTCGTCGTCAGCGAACGCTTCGACCCCGAGGGCACGCTCGACCTCATCCAGCGGTACGGCGTCACCAACTCCTTCATGGTGCCGACGATGTTCCACCGCATGCTGGGCCTGCCCGCCGAGGTCCGCGAACGGTACGACGTGTCGTCCCTGCGGCAGGTGTACCACAGCGCCGCCCCGATCCCCGTGGACACCAAGCGGCGCATGCTCGACTGGTGGGGCCCGTCCTGTACGAGTACTACGGCTCCACCGAGAGCGGCCCCGTGGTCGTCGCCCGCCCCGAGGAATGGCTCGACCACCCCGGCACCGTCGGCCGTCCCGTCGAGGGCGTCGAGATCAAGATCTTCGACGAGTCCGGCACGGAACTGCCGCCCGGCGAGCCCGGCCTGATCTACGCGCGCGGCCAGGGCGGCTTCGAGTACCACGACGACCCCGGCAAGACCGCCGCCAGCATGCTCGGCGACTTCTACACGCCCGGCGACATCGGGTACCTGGACGCCGACGGCTGGCTCTACATGAGCGACCGCCGCACCGACCTCATCATCTCCGGTGGCGTGAACATCTACCCGGCCGAGATCGAGGCCGCGCTGCTCCAGCACCCGGACGTCGGCGACGTCGCGGTCATCGGCGTACCGGACGAGGACTGGGGCCAGAGCGTCGTCGCCCTCGTCGAGCCCGCGGACGGCGCCGTCCCGGGCGACGAACTCGCCGCCGCGCTGCTGGCCCACTGCGAGCCACGGCTGGCTCGGCTCAAGCATCCGCGGCGCATCGAGTTCCGCCCCTCGCTCCCGCGCACCCCGTCCGGGAAACTGAGCCGCGCCCGCGTCCGCGAGTCCTACCTGCGGGAACTCGGCGACAAGGGGGAACAGCCGGTGCCGTGAGGCGAAAGGGGCGAAATCGCCCCGCGATGCGTCGAACGCCTCACGGCGCGCATGCGTACAACGGCACATGACGGACCAGAAGGTCGCTCCGCTCGGCGATGACGTCATCCCCGCTCGGACCGCTCGCGGCGCGGGGCCGACCTCGGCCCGCCATGCCCGCCGCTCCCCGACCGCCGCGCCCGAACCGGGCGGACCCGGGGGCACGGACCGCGGCACGCCGGCCGGTTCCCCGGCCGGCGATGCGAGCGGCGCGGTCCGTGACCCCGCGGCCCCGCCCACGGAACCGGCCACGGGGAGCGGCGTGCCGGCCCCCCGCCACGCACGGCACGAGAACACCGGCCGTCCTTCGGACCAGGACGGCCACACGGCACCTCCCGCCCCGTCCACCATGACGGGAGCGAACCCGACCGTGCCGTTCTCCGCGCTCAACGCCTGGGCGAAGGCGCCGCTCGCCGCGAGGCAGCACGACCCGGAGCCTCCCTCGGTGGTGACGCGGTGGGACACGCCCGTGATCCGCGACCTTGAGGACGCTCTCCAGGCCGATGAGGAGACCGGTGAGCGGCCCGCCGACACCACCGCGATCTCGCCGTGCGCCAACTGCGGGCGCCCCGTCCCCCAGCCCGGACACGGTACCCGGACGGTCCGCTACTGCCAGGACAACGGCGGCGCGTGCGGCGAAGCGGCCATTCGCCGCCGCGAGCAGAACCTCAACGCCCCCGGAGTGACCGGCCAGCTCGCCTGGGCGTGGGCCATGGTGGACCGGCTAGAGAGCATGACCGAACGGCTCGCGGGCTCGCTGGCGTCCGAACTGAGCGTCGCCGGGGCTCGCGCGGAAGCCCTCACCCAGGCCGTCACCGCGCACGAGGAACGCGACGCGGCGCGCGGCCAGGCCGAGACGGCGCTCCGCCAGGCCGCCGTCGAACGGGCGCGCGCCGAGGCCGCCGAACGGGACGCCGCCGCGGCCCGCGCCGCCGCCGAGCAGGCGATCGCCGACAGGGACGCCGCGCTCCGCGAGTCCGCGCGGGCCAGGGAGGCGTCCGAGCAGGCCGAGGCGGCACGGGCCACGGCGGAGAACGAGCGCGACCGCGTGCTCGGACGCGAACGCGACCTGCTCGAAGCCCTGGAGGAGGCACGCTCGGAGCTGGTCGAGCTGCGCGCCCGCGTCTCCGAGTCCGAGAAGATCATCGAGGTGCGGCGGATCGAGGCCACCGAGGCGCGCCGGTCCACCGAGGACCTGCGCGCCGCCGTCCGGGAGGCCGAGACCAAGCGCGGCCAGGCGGTGGCCGACCGCGACCAGATCCAGGCGCGCCTCCAGGAATGCGAGCAGCACAAGTGGCAGCTCGCCCGCGCCGTGGAAGACCTCCGCGCCGCCATCGCCACCCTCACCGTCGAACGCGACGCCGCCCGCGACGAGGCCGAACGCGCCCGCCGCCGCGTCGACGCGATCGCCCACATGACCACCCCCCACACCAGCACCCGCCCACCGGTCGAGCAGGAGCCGCCTACCGGACTGCACCCGCTGAACGGTATGCACCTGCCCCCCGCCGGTTAAGCCCAAAGGAGGTGGTGTCTCTCCCACACAGCTCTGGCCCTACGGCCGCCGCGCCGCACCGGGGTGGCGCGGCGGCCGGTCACACCCCAACTCCACGCAACCAACACCTACACGCCCGAACCGCGAGACCCTCCTCACCTACCCGCGGGCGCCCATGCAGTCCCTGTCCAATGCGTACGCGGGCGTCGGAATGCGCGTTTGCGGCATCCTGCGCGGGAACCGCTGTGCTGGCTGCGGCCGACTGGCACGCGACCGGCTGTCACGTGTGGTGGCGAGCTGTCTCAGTTGGGTGTGCGTGTGCGGTCCAAGGAGAGGATCGGGCGTCCATCGGGTCCTGGTTCGATGCGTACGCGGGCGTCGAAATGCTCGGCGATGGCGTCCCGTGTCAGGACCTCACCCGGCGGGCCTGCGGCGGCCACCCGTCCGCCCGACAGCAGCACCAGCGCGTCGGCGTACTGACCGGCCAGGGTCAGATCGTGGATCGTGGTCAGCACGGTCAGCCCGTCGGCCAGCCGCAACTGGTCGATCAGCTCCATGACCTGCTGCTGGTGACCGATGTCGAGCGCGCTCGTCGGCTCGTCCAGCAACAGCACCGACGTCTGCTGCGCGAGCGCGCGGGCCAGCACCACCCGCTGCCGCTCGCCACCCGACAACTGGTCCAGCGGGCGCGCCGCGAGCCCCGCGAGGTCGAGCCTTTCCAGCACCTCGGAAGCGACCGCCCGATCACGGGCGTCCTCGCGGCCCAGATGCGGAATGTACGGGGAACGGCCCAGCAGGGTGTAGTCGAAGACCCGCATCCCGGCGGGCAGTCTCGGGCTCTGCGGCGCGTACGCGACCAGCCGTGCCCGCTCCCGCGGCTTGAGCGTGCGCGGATCGGTACCGGCGACCGTGATCTCGCCCCGTCCCGACCGCAGTCCCAGAATGGCGCGCAGCAGCGTGGACTTGCCCGCCCCGTTCGGGCCGATGACCGCCGTCCACGACCCGGACGGCACGTCCAGGAAGACATCGTCGAGCACCTTCCGTCCCCCCAGGGAGACCTCCAGTCCACGGATCGCGATCGTCACGGGCCGACCTCCCCGCGGGTGGCGCGCAGCACCGCCACGAAGAACGGACCGCCCACGAAGGCCGTCACCACGCCCAGCGGCAGCTCACCGGGCGCGACCACGCTCCGCGCCACCAGGTCGGCCACGCCCAGGAACGCCGCGCCGCCCAGCAGCGACAGCGGCAGCACGACCCGGTACGAACCCCCTGCCAGGCGCCTCACCGCGTGCGGGACGACGATGCCGACGAACCCGATCAGTCCGCTCATCGCCACCGCGCACGCCGTCGCGAGGGACGCGGCGACGATGACGACCAGCCGTACCCGCGGCGCCGGAACCCCCAGCGACTCCGCTTCCTCGTCGCCCACGCTCAGTACGTCCAAGAGCCGCCCGTGCAGGAGCAGCACCACGCTGGACACCAGCGCGTACGGCGCCACCATCCCGAGCTGCCGCCAGTCCGCCGAGCCCACGCCGCCAAGGATCCAGGAGTAGATGCGCTGCAACTCCTCCGCCTTGGCCTGTTGCAGGAACGTCTGGACGGCCGCGAGGAAACTCGATACCGCCACCCCGGCGAGCACCAGCGTGGCAGCCCCTCCCGTGGCCATGCTCCCCAGCGCATAAGCCATGAGCACGCCGCCGATGGCCCCTGCGAACGCGGCCACCGGCACGGCGTACACGGGGTCACCCGGCATCATCACGATGACCAGGGTCGCGCCCACACCGGCCCCTGCCGCCGCCCCCAGAAGGTACGGGTCGGCCAGCGGGTTACGGAACACTCCCTGATAGCCCGCGCCGGCCATGGCGAGCAACCCGCCGACCAGCGCGGCCATCAACACCCGGGGCAGCCGCAACTCGAACAGCACGTTGCGCTCGATGACGCTGAGCCCCGAGTCTAGGTCCACGAACGGCAGCCGATCCAGCAGTTCGCGCAGCACGCCACTGACCGGCAGGTCGGCGGCGCCCACCACCAGCCCCGCCACAAGCGTCACCAGCAGAAGGACCAGGCCCACGCCCAGCGGCAGCGGCCGCAACCGCGCAGGCGTCACCGGTCGGCCGGGGCCTTCCGCACCGCGTCCGCGATGGCCTGGACGAACTCGGGCAGGCGAGGACCCCAGCGGGAGGCGAGGTCATCGTCCAACTCCACGACGCCACCCCGCTTCACGGCCGTCAAGTCCTTCCACCCCGGCCTCGTCGCGACGGTCTCCGCGTTCTGGCCGCAGCACTTGGTGTCACCCAGGAACACCAGATCGGGGTCGCTCTTCAGCAGGTACTCCTGGGACAGCTTCGGATACCCACCGGCCGCCTTCTCTGCGTCGTCCGCGATGTTCTCGAGCCCGAAGAGCCCGTACACCTGCCCGATGAACGTCTTGGACGTCACCGTGTGCAACTGGTTGTCCAGCTCGTGGTAGTAACTGAGCCCCTTGCCCTCGCCGCCGGACCCGACCGCCTGCTGGATCTTCGCCCGCATCTCGCCCGTCAGCCTCCTGGCCTCCTCGGCGTGCCCGGTGGCGATCCCCAGGTCCATGATCTCGTCGTACGCCTCGTCCAGCCTGGTGGCGGACGGCTCCAGCAGCACCGGCACCTTCACCTTCTCCAGCGCCTGCACGATGCCGTCGATGTCGTCGGACACCACCACCAGATCGGGTTTGTACCCGACCACCGCCTCGGCGTTCGGCTTGAACCCCGACAGCTTCGTCTTCGGTGCGTTCGCCGGATGGTCGGAGTACTCGTCCACCGCCACCACCTGCGCGCCCGCGCCGATGGCGAACAGCGTCTCGGTGTGCGTCGGCGACAGCGACACGATCCGCTTGGGCCGTTCCGGGATCGTCACGCTCCCGTTCGCCGCCTGGACCGTGACCGCCGCACCCCCTCCCGGACTCCCGCCGCCCTCATCGGAGCAGCCGGCCGCGAACGACACGACACACATCACCAAAGCCGCGCCGAGCGCACGTACGGATCTCAAAGGGGCCTCCAGGGCTACGGGAAGACACAACCCGTCGCCATGGATGACGGATCGCCTTCCGCGAGGTCGATGAACGTCCACGCGCACGGAGGCGACCTGGCTAGCCCCAGAAGGGACATCACAGTTGCGGGACAGCGCCGGAATCACACCGGACTTCGCTCCATAACGCGCTCAAACCGCACGCTATCAGCCCTCATTTCCCACCCCACTCCCAAGCCCCCCAAACTTGATCGGAACCCCTACCTAG